>QNBK01000001.1 GCA_003644105.1 Spirochaetota bacterium
AATCCTTGACAAATCAACACCTCTGCATCATTGGTTATAATGATAATAACAATTATATTAACCTGAAATTTACGAAATTGAAAGAAAAATGAGGCTGTATGATGAATAAAATTGAAATTATTGATTCCGGGTATGTAAGCAGAGATGATGCTGCATTTCCCACTTTAGCGATATTGAATAACGGAGAGATAGTTTGCGCTTATACGGCCAAAGGTAAAGGACCAGATGCGCTGGGAGGTACAGATTGGTCGAAATCTTCCGATCAGGGAGCCTCCTGGACTTATGGAGGGGTAATACTTTCGCGAAAAGAAGTTCCGGTATCGGTGAACAGTCTTCGCCTGAGTATCACCTCAGATGGAACGCTCCTTGCTTACGGAAGCCGAGATAAGATAAAAGGCAAAGGTGACTCAAGAAATTTTGGCGAGGATACCAATGAGCCCGTTTTATGCCGGTCCCGTGACGATGGGGTAACATGGTCGGAGCCTGAGATTCTTCCGAATCATCTTTCCCGGGTTTATGAGATTTCAAATCCAATTATTGATGCCGGGAATAATATCTGGCTGGCTCCTGCGGCGACCCTTTCAGATGGGGATAAATTGGGAGAACGGGTAGTCGTGTTCAGATCTGAGGATAAAGGAAAATCCTGGCCGGGATACAGTACCGTCTTTTATGATCCGGAAGGCAAAAAGGGTTTTTTTGAACAGAAGATAATGAACCTTGGCCAAGGACGGCTTTTTGCTGTCGCATGGACTGTTATTATGGGAGATTACCGGGATCTGGAGAATCATTATTCTTTTTCAGATGACTTCGGGTTAACCTGGCTGCCGGCAAAACCAATCGGGATAAAAGGGCAAACCCTCAGCCCTCTCTTAATAGGCGAAAATCGATTTTTATTCCTCAGTAATCGTCGGTACGGGAATCAGGGGGTTGTTGTCTTTTTTGCCCGTTACCATCATGGCGATTGGATTATTGAAGGTGACTCCATATTGTGGGATGCGCAATCTGACAGAAGTACGGAAAGTGAAAAAACAAAAGGTATAGAAGCCTTTGATGATTTTGCATTCGGGTTGCCTTCGGCGATACAGCTTGAGGGGAATCTATTTTTATCCGTTCACTGGTGTCGAGAAGACGGCGTTTTCGGGATACGCTGGACCAGGTTCAAAGAGGTTTAACAAGAATGGAAACAATGAAATCATGGAAAAATGTCCTGGAATTGAGCAGTAATCGCAATATCGTTTCGGGAAGTGAGAAAGCCCTCTGTGATGCAATCGGTAGGGGAGCTGATTTAAGAATCTATACCGAGTTCCGCCATAATGAGCATATTGACACTTCTTCTGATAATAACGATTTGATATCGGAAGTTTCGGAGTTTCATGAAACATGTCTTCTTGAGAAAAGATGGGCTGCAGGGTTTATGACACTACGGCAGCCGGTAAGTCTGCCTGATAGATTCGCTCCCAGACCATCAATGTCTTTTTTCTTGTACAATCAAAATGGCCAGCAGGCTATAGCAAGACCTTATCTTGATGGAGTTCCCACCTATGGTATTCCCGGACGTTCAGTTCCGGAATCTCATCCTCGAATGCCAAAATATCATGAGCAGACAGCCTGGGATTCGAATACAAATGCACCGAGCAGTAATTTTATCTACGACTTCGGTAAGTTCCGGTATCATGTCTGTGATAACTGGCAGGAAGTGTACTCCCATGATAAAGCGGGACAGCCAATATCCGGTTCTCTGGGGGCTTTAACGGATGCCTTTCATGAGGGTTGTGAGATTAAGGCTGGAATAGCCGGTCTCTTTTATAACCTGGGCGATCAGAACTCCCAGAAAATTGAGCATGAAGTTTTCATTCAGACAGGCTGGGGTTATTACTACAACGAGGAAAAAGTGATGATTGCAGAAACGCATCCTCTTGTTAAAGTGAAACCGGCTATTCCTCTGCAGTATAAAAGCGGAGCCTGGAACTTCGGCTGGTTGGTATTGCGGACAGACGGTGCCTGTGTAGAAAGAATCAGCAATCCCTATACCCTGAAGTTTACAGATACAAATCGAAGATATGAGCTTCGCTGGTTCGTAAGATAAATCAATGTATTTATGATTACCACAGCAAATTGTCGGCGGCTAATAACTCCCGATGAAGAATCTTAATATCCTGCTCCCGGATATCTTCTTCTATCAGAAAAGGCACATCAAGTTTGATAGCTGGAATCAGAGATTTATAGAATTGTGGAGATGCACCGATCAGTGATTGGTGATCCATGTTTCCACTTGTACCGCTGAGATGAACATGGGATATCTTGTTTCTGAATCTTGAAATAAGAAGTGCCGTCTCCTCATCAGAGATTAAGGCTGCATGTGAAACATCGAGACAGAACTTGAAATCCGGGAAAACAGAGAAAATATCTTCAAGAGTTTCCGGAGAGGTATAGTTTCCAATCCCGGTGTTTTCTATGGAAAGAGGAAAGCTGATTGATTTTAGAACATGAGCCGGTGGAATATCTTTAGTGTGAAGAACGACAGTACTGGCACCGCTTCGTGAAACAAGGGCTTCCAGCGTGTCCAGTTGTCTATGCAGTTCAGTTTCCCCCGGGGCTGAAGTATGAAATGCCGGGGCATGTATGCTGACATGATCGAGCTCCTTCATCCAGATGATATTTTCATCCGACAAAGTTAAAGCATCCAATTCTTCTTTAGATCCTATCGTAAGCTCAATTGCTCTGATATCGAGTTGTTTGAGATGGTTAATCAATTCATTTCTGTTATTTGTTTTCAGCCACTGCCATATTGAACCGGTGGCAAATCCTATTGTTTTTTTCATTTATTGTTTTCAAATATAGTATGATCAGAGATTGGAAGAATGCATAGTATACACGTAACGGAGGTTGTAATAGTGAATAAAGAGGAACCAATAGCTTATCTGAACGGGATGTTTATTCCGGCCTCTGAATGCAAGCTTCCTGTCTACGATCTTGGCATAGTCCTGGGTGCTTCGGTAACGGATTTTGTACGTACATTCAATGGCAAACCATATCGAATGGAAGATCATTTGAAACGGTTGTACCGATCATGTAAATATGCCTCTATTGAACCGCCGTTATCCCTGGATGAGAGTTCTGAAGTTTCAACGAAATTGATCGAAAACAATTTGAAACTTGAGCCAGGAAGAGAACTTGGTTTGATTTACTATATAACGGCTGGAGAGAATCCAATATATGCGGGGAGTGCCGGTATTTCTGATGTACTTAAACCGACAGTTGTGCAGCATACATTTCCCCTGCCTTTCAGTATGTGGTCCGGATTATTCAGAGATGGAATTCACTGTATTACCCCATCGGTGAGACACTGGCCGCCTGAGTGTCTGTCGTCTAAAATAAAAAATAGGAATCGTCTTCATTTCTGGGTTGGTGAGCAGGAAGTGCATCTGGCAGACCCTAAGGCGATGCCGCTTTATCTGGATATTGATGGTAATATCACCGAGACAGGCGGGTCTAATTTTCTGATATACAAAGATGGTGAAGTTATTTCTCCCAGGAGCCGTAATATACTATGGGGTATCAGCTTAACAGTAGTAGCCGAGATTCTCTCAGAAATTGGAATCCCTTTCAGAGAGGATGATATTCAGGCCTATGATGTGATTAATGCAGAAGAGGCATGGGTGCCTACAACACCGTACTGTCTGGGGCCAGTTGTAAAATTCAATGGTAAAAATATTGGGGATGGAAGGCCTGGAGAACTCTGGAGGAGAATAATTGATATTTGGAGTAAGAGAGTAGGGAAGGATATATATTCAGAAATCGTGAACAGCAAATAATACAGAGGGAAAAGGGTAGGGGGAATATGTCGGAAGAGAAACGTTTCCTGGTAATTGGAGCACATCCTGATGATGCAGATCTTATGTTTGGCGGTACGGCTTTAAAGGCTGTAAGGAAAGGCTGTAAAGTAAAATTTATTTCCACTACCAATGGAGATGCAGGACACTATTCAGAAACCCGGGAAAACCTGGCCATCAGGCGAGATAGTGAAGCTCAAGAGGTTGTTATCAGATCCGGGATTGAAGCATATGAGATTCTTGATAATCATGATGGGGAGCTGATTCCTTCTCTGGAAAACAGGAAAAAAATAATTACCCGAATTCGGGTGTTTCAACCTGATGTTGTTATATCACATAGGCTTTACGACTATCATGCGGATCATCGTGCTACAGCACAGTTGGTTCAGGATTCAGCCTATCTTGTAATGGTTCCCCTGATATGCCCGGATGTACCTGTTCCGGAGAAGGAGCCGATATATATGTTCAGTCATGATTTTTTTAAAAGCCCGGCTCCATTTTCTCCTGCTATAGCTGTTGATATTGATAATGTTCTGGCGGATAAAATTCAGCTTCTGGATTGTCATGTGTCTCAATTTTATGAATGGCTTCCGTACATTGATGGTAACTTGAACGAAGTACCGGGGAATAAAGAAGATAGAGTTAAGTGGCTGGCCGGGGAGCGTCTTGCTTATTATCGCGATCAGGCTGCAGCTGCAGGTGAATTGTGTCTGGCAATGAAGCATGCTGAAACTTTTGAGTTATCCGAATACGGCCGGAAACCGAAAGATGACGAATTAACGCAGATATTTCATTTTTGAGTTCAGGTAAGAAAGGAATTAATCCCGGTATACCCTGATTTCTACTATTCGGGCAGAATCCTCACCATTGGTTTCCAGAACAATGATACGAATACTGTTTGTTTTTATATCTTCGGATAATTTATGAACTCTTTTTCTTTGGAAGTTGTTTGTAACGGTGATAATCTGTTTCCAGATGCTATTGGTTCTGTATTCAATACGATAGCTGTGAACAGTTTCCTTCTGGGCTTGTCCCCACTGCATCTTCGCACTGTATCCACTGCGGGAGTGACTCTATAGGATTACTTTTTCCACCGGTGGGTTCCCGGAATTATTCTTCCCTCTGTTACACCTTTTTTCCCATGTGTTGATCGAATACGGCCTGATATCACATTCTCAGCCTTTCCATTGGGAAGCTGACTGGATGCAGTTATTTTTGAGATTCGGGCAAGATCAGCAGAGTCGATATTTGTTATCCCGATAAGGAAGGCATCATCCCCTATGAGTCTCTGCTGTATTGAAATAATCAAATCTCTCTTGTCAGATATATCAGATGGCAGTTTATTCTCAAAAGAGGCGAAAGATGCGGCAGTTCCGACACCTTGGCCGATTGCGGCAACTGTAGCCATTACCCGGGTGGATGCAAAGGCTGTATGTGTTGCAGAAATGTTTCGTTCGGCAAACATCAGGTTTGTAATATTGCCGGAGATACAGGCCCTTAAAGGTATTCCCCTGCATTATTGAAGTTCAAGTCGACTGCACTTCGAATATCTTCCTCCGGATAATCTGAGGGATTGTGATCGTAAACTGAATAATCTGTTATCAGGATAATTCTCTCCGGGTCTCCGCATTTGAAAGCTAGCTTTAAATTAGCCGATTTTACATAAACAGCTCTGGAATCACAGATGATTTCCAGGAATAAACCCTCTGATGTAAGTACTGCATCCGCTGCTGTATCCTGAATATCCCGGTAGCTTTTACAGATTCATTTCCCAGAGCGTTGAGTCTTCCATCTTCAATAAGGATAATTCCATTCTGTATAATATTGGATTCGGCAATAATCTTTGTATTAACAATAGCCTTCACAAATACTTCTTCTATTGTGAGAGTTGTTCTTCCGCAAAGTGGCAGGCAGAATAGTGCTCGTACCCGTTTGTCTCGAACTTTTTAAGTGATGGAATTACTTTCTTGCATATGTCCTGACATTGGTTGCATCTGGGGTGGAAGGGGCAGCCGGATGGAGGATTCACCGGACTTGGTACATCCCCTTCCAGCAAAATACGTTTCTTTCTCCTGTCCAGATCGGCAACGGGAATTGCAGATAAGAGGGCTTTGGTATAGGGATGCATAGTACTGGCATAGAGATCTTCAACCTCTGCCAATTCAACAATTTTACCAAGATACATCACCGCAACCCTGTCACTGATATACTCAACAACACTCAAATCATGAGTGATGAAAATATAGGTCAGGTTACGCTCTTTTTTAATATCTTTCAGAAGTTTCAACACCTGAGCTTGAATGGACACGTCCAGCGCACTGACAGCTTCATCACAAACAATCAAATCCGGTTCTATGCTCAACGCTCTGGCAATGCCGATTCGCTGCCGCTGACCCCCGGAAAACTCATGAGGGTAAAGATCCATCTGCTCCCGTCTCATGTTAACAGATTCCAGGAGGTCGCCGATAATCTTCCGCCTTTCAGCTTTAGATTTGATACCGTGAGTTTTTAATGGATCCTGAAGGGATCCAAAGACTGTAAAAGCCGGGTTCAGAGAAGACTGGGGGTCTTGAAAGACAATCTGAAGTTTTCGGTTCACTTCCATCATCTCTTTCTGACTCAGCCTGCAGAGATCCCTTTCGGTAGCTTTATCATTGTATATAATTTTACCGCCGGTGGGCTTTACCAGTTGAAGAATGGATTTCCCGAGGGTGGTTTTACCGCATCCGCTCTCACCTACCAGGGCCAGAGTTTCTCCCCGATATACTTCCAGAGAAATACCGTCAACAGCTTTTACATGACCGGCGGTTCGTTTAAACACCCCTTTCTTGATTGGGAAATGAGTTTCCACATCCTTTAGTGTTAATATTGTTTCTCTGGCTTCACTCATTATACAGCCTCCATAGGGTGCAAGCATCGCACTGAGTGTGTATCGCTGATTGAAGATTCATCAGGCATTACCTGACATGAGGAGTCTGCAAATGGACAGCGGGGGGCGAATTGACAGCCCTTCGGTCTGTTGTAGGGATCCGGTGTGGATCCTTTGATAGGCTCTATTACCTGATTTTTCCCTCTGCCCAATACGGGAATTGATTCTAGAAGGGCTTTTGTATAGGGGTGAGCAGGTTTTCTTAAGACATCATCTACGGTCCCGTTTTCTACAATATTACCCATATACATAACAACCACGTCATCAGCAAGCTCGGTTACCACTCCCATATCATGGGTTATCAGCATAATGGCCGTATCATGTTCCTCTTTCAGTTTATCCATCAATTCAAAGATCTGAGCCTGAATAGTTACATCCAAAGCTGTTGTAGGCTCATCGGCAATAAGTACCTTGGGATTGCAGGCCATGGCCATGGCTATCATAGCTCTCTGGCGCATACCTCCGGAATATTGATGAGGATACTCATTAATCCTTTGCTCCGGGAGAGGAATACCCATCTCCTTTAATAGTTTAATAGATTGACCCTTTCTCTCAGCCCTATTTAAGTCGGTATGGTATTGAAGATTCTCACCAATCTGAAATCCAATTGTATAGACTGGATTAAGAGCCGTCATCGGATCCTGGAATATCATGGAAATATCGGAACCTCTAATTGATCTCATCTTCGGCCCATTTTTTTTCAGCTGATCTATTCGTATATCACCTTCATTGCTGTGGTAAGTAATCTCACCATTTTCTATTCGGGATAGTTTTGGCAGTAGCTGCATTATGGACGAAGCGGTTACACTTTTCCCGCATCCGCTTTCACCTACGACACAGAGTGTTTTTCCCTTTTTGATATCAAAAGAAACGCCATTAACGGCTTTATTACACCTGTTATTGGTATAGAAGAAGGTTTCTAAACCTTTAACACTGATAATCACATCATCATCTTTCATTCATTAACTCCATCATCCCTGCTGCATTGGATCGGCAGAATCGCGTAGGCCGTCTCCGATAAAGTTAACACCCAGTACAAATAATGAGATTACTATTGCTCCGGGAACCCATAACCACCAGAAGAATTGCAGATATCTCAGATCCTGGGCAATATTCACAATATTTCCCCAGGTTGAAATATTCAAAGGAACACCCAATCCCAGGAAGCTTAAAGCCGCCTCATACAGTATAAACATGGCTGTGCTTAATGTGATATTTACGACGATAGGGCCAACTGCATTTGGCAGCATATGTTTATATGCAATGGCAAAGCTGTTAAGACCAAAGGCCCTTAATGCCTGAACATATTCTTCCTCTCTGAGGGATAGCATCTGAGCCCGGGTCATCCTGTATATCCCCCCCCATCCTGTAAGGGTGAATATGATTATCAGATTTCTCAATCCCTGGCCCATTATGGTTACCAGTAACAGTACTAATATGATCTGGGGGAATGCCATAACGATTTCTGATAATCTCAGCATTATATTATCCAGAAGTCCCCCCTTGTAGCCGGTATAGGCTCCAATAGCGACACCGACTACAGCCGACGTCAGGGCACTTCCCATCCCTACAAGGATCGATACACGTCCGCCATATACAATGCGGGCAAAAATATCCCGTCCTAATTGATCGGTGCCTAAAAGATGTACAATAGAAGGTTTTTGAAGCTTGTTTCTCAAATCCAGCTTCAGAGGGTCGTACCTGCATATCAAAGGTGCAAAAACGGCAGCCAGTAATATAACTGAAACAATAATTATTCCTGCTACAGCCAGCCTGTTACTCATCAATTTTCGAAAAGCTCTGCTGCCTTTTTTCTTTTTTATCAATCCGGTATCTTCCCGCATTAATATTCTGTCAAATTTTTTTTCAAGTCTGGTTATCTTTTTTTTAGTACCGTTCATTTATAACTCCTAATCCAGCTTAACTCTGGGATCCAACAGAGCTGTAAAAAGATCAATAAGAAAACTGACAAACAGCACAGCAAAAGTTGTAAAAAAAGCGATCATCATAACAATGGGATAATTCCGGGATCGTACAGCACCGATAAATTCATTCCCTATTCCGGGCCATTGAAAAACCTGTTCAATGATAACTGTTCCTCCCAGTAAAATCGGTAAACGAAAAGCAATAAGGACGATAACCGGAATTAAAGATACTCTTAAACCATGAACAAAATTTACACGCCATTCCGGCAGGCCCTTACTTCTTGCTGTTTTCATGAAGTCTCTATTCATGGCATCAAGCATACTTGCCCTGGAATAACGCATCACTCCTGCAATCAGAGTTGATGAGAGTACAAGAGTGGGCATAATTAAATGGGGCAGGCGATCCATAAATCCTTCATAACCAGGCCGCAATCTACCTCCGACAGGGAGCCATTTTAAATGAAAGGTAAACAGGAGTATTGCAAGAAGACCGAATATAAAACGTGGAACCGATACACCAAGCATCCCTGCCAGGGTTAATGCATTATCACCAATGGAACCTCGTTTTAAGGCACTTATTGTTCCAAAAAATATACCGAATATGGTTGAAATCAGAATAGCTCCGGCGGATAGCTCCAAGGTTGCCGGGAGTCTGTCGAAAACGATATCCTTTATTGGAACACCGCTTTGCAGGCTGTAGCCGAAATCACCCTTGATTACCCCTCCAAGCCATTTTACATATCGAATCAGAAAGGGGTCACTCAATCCCAGAGCTTCTCTTACAGCCTCAAGCTCAGCAGGATCCATTGTGGCATACCTTTCAGGAGAAATCATATACGAAACCGCATCTCCTGGAGTTAATTCCAATCCGAGGTATATCAGAAAACTTAAAAACAACAGCATGGGGATAAGAATCAGCAATCTTCTTAATGTATATGTCAGCATCAATAGACTCCTTCGGAATTTTCAAAAATAAAGTTGCAGCATTTTGCCGCAACTTTATTTTAATTATTCAATTATCTGTTCTATTTCAGCTATTTCTTTGGATACTGATAAAACCACAAGATGCGTGTATAAGGAACATCGACAGTTTCCAGTTTTATATTATCCAATGCACGAAGAGAACTCACCTCAGATGGATTCTTTGAGAAACCGTAGTCAAGAATACCAGCAGTTGCATTTTTTACAACATTGGGATCGCTGTCAAAGGATGGATAGCACTGGATTTCATCAATCTTCGGAACGCCGTCGTAGTAATCTTCATTGGGAACCATTACCAGATAGTCGTTCATTTCAACTTTACCAATCTTATAGGGTCCTGAACCAACAGGATGCTGAAAGAACGGAGATTGAAGCATTTTCAAAGGATCGGCATCTGCCAGATATTTTTCCGGAAGAATAGCAAACTGGGTGAAAGTCAACAGTATATTCGGATCAAGTTTTGCCATCTCAATTGTGATGGTGTTTCCATCGGTATTAATACCGGAAATATGATCAGCAGTACCGGCTATGAATTCTTCAGCACCCTTTATAGAGTTGAATGTACTGAGAAGTACTTTATGTGCAGTTGGTGCAAGAATGATTTTTTCAATACTGAATTGAACGTCATCTACGGTTACAGCTGCACCATCATGCCATTTAACACCATCTTTCATGGTGAATTTAAGTGTCATTCCATCGGAACTCAGCTCATAATCTGCCATCTGACCGTGAGTGGGAGTAAGTGCTCCATCACATGCAATCAAACGATCGTAGAGAACCTTATTGGAAATCCAGATACCCGGGTTTTCCCATGGATTCTGGAAGAACTCTATCGGTCCGCCATTGGTTTGAAGAACCATCTTACCGTTACTTTCCGGTTTCATCGTCCAGTTCTGAATATTCCAGTCATAGTTGTACTGGGGATTTCCGTATATCTCTCCATTCCTGTTGAGATCGATGCTCTCATAAACAAACATGGGCATGTAGTAGAGTGAATATGCGGCCAGGTTATCAACTTCATATTTCTCGATCTCAAACAGAGCCTTTTTCAGCTCAACAGGATCTGCGGTTGCATTGATGGCATCAATCAGAGCATCCATTTTAGGATCGCTGGGGTATTGAGCACTTTTTCCTGTTTTATAGACATTGAAGTATTCCTGAAGAGCCAGGGCTGCATGGCCGCCGTAGCCGAGATCAATCTCAACTGCCGAAGGTCCGTTCGCAGGATCGGTGGGAACAGAATTTAACTGTGCCCCGACATCACCTTCGAGTTTGCGGAAAGACATCTTAATACCGACATCGGAAAGATATGCCTGTATTGCAGTCATAAGATCTACAGTCATCTGATCACCATAATAGTAACCGAGATCCAATTTATAATTGGGGTCCCAGTTTGCGGCTTTCAGTAAAGCTCTGGATTTGTCAGGGTCGTAGGCATACCGATTGAGTCCCGGAGCCTTCATAGGGCCGTCTGGTACGCGGCCTGTAGCCGGCAGTACCATTCCATCGAACATTGTTTCTGCAATTGTATCCATATCAATGGCATAGGCGATGGCCTGACGTACCCGAAGATCCGATAATGGATTACTGTTGGTAGGACCAACACCCTCTTCCATCACTGCAGTTTCCTCTGCAGGTGCTTCTGCCTCATTTTGCCCACCGGCAAAAACAGGGAGTGATACAAGCAGTACCAACCCAATTAGAATCAATAGCATTGTGATTCTTTTCATAAAATGACTCCTCCTGAAATTTTCTAGCTGTTTAACAAACAGCATTAAAGCCAGTTACACATCAGTTGTAATATGGTTATAATCAATTTTAACATAGTGCTGACAGCAGCACAACAAAAAAGATGATCTTTGGTGGTTACCACCAGGAATTTACATACTGCATGCAAAAATGATATATTGCATGCAGCGTGGTGTCAAGGAAGAATATTTAGCTATTCCTGGAGGATTCGAGGCTGGCTGACAATATGAAGGGCCTTGCTGTAGAGTACAATCTATTAATGGAGGAAGCATGAAAAGTTTTTCAATAGATGAATTAAATAAATTCACCACGTCCCTGCTGGTATCAAAAAAGATACCTCAAGTGAATGCGGAATATATAGCCGAAATGGCCGTCAGAACTGAGGCAATGGGGATATTGACTCACGGGCTGGCTGTTCTGGGTTATCTGGATAATCAGGTTCCTGATGTGTTTGATCCGGGAACCGAGCCGGAAATTATAAAAGAGAAAGGAGCCTCTGTACTGATAGACGGAAAAAATGGCTTCAGCCAGCTGGCAATGAAGCTGGCCATTGAAATGGCGATGGATAAAGCCGGTACAATGGGCATTGCCATGGCGGCCATCCGGAATACCAGCTGGCTCGGAGCCCTGGGACCTTATCTGGAATCAATTGCCAGAGCCGGTTTTATGGCTCAGCTCTGGGGGCAGAGTTCCCAATGTGCCGACTGTGCGCCCATTGGTGGGATTACCGGCAAGTTCTCTACCAACCCGGTTGCCCTTGCTTTTCCCACATCCGGAGATCCGGTTATTGCCGATATCTCAACGGCGACGGTTTCTATGGGGGCGGTAAACCGGATGGTAAAATACGATGAGAAAGCCCGGGCGCGAATTTTCATGGATAAAAACGGTTTACCCACCGACGATCCCAACGCCATGCTGGATGATGGCTCAATATTCTTTCTTGGGGGACCTGAATATGCGCATAAGGGTTACGGCTTTTCCCTCTGGGCCGAGGCGTTAACCGCAATGTCCGGGGGCTCAGCAAACAATCCGGACCATCCTCAAAGTCAGAATCTGAATCTCACCATTATAGATATAGAAGCATTCGGGGGGATGAACTACTTCGATAGTGAAATCGTCAGGTTTATTACCCATATAAAGGATACAAGACTTCGCCCTGGATTTGATGCGATTCGCCTCCCGGGAGAGAGGGCTTTTAAGAGTCTGAAAGATAGTCTGCAGCATGGTTTATCGTTAAGTGATGCCAAACTTGAGATGCTCAACAGGATGGCCCGGAAGAACGGCGTAAGTGAACTTAAATAATGGATGAACATCAGGAAGGTAAAAATGTATCCATCAATGCCGATGAGACAGATGAAATCCTTAAAAGGGTGTATTCCCGATTTAGGGAATGGGATTTTACCCCCCCTGACACAGAAGCTCTTGTGTTTGACTTCGGTCTGAGCGATTTTGAGACAACCGGGGAAGTTGAGTTCTGGATTGCCAATGAGGTTGATGCCGGTTATTGCGGTAAATTCCTGTTTGTCTTTGATGGGCAGTCATGCCCGTTACATCATCATCGGGATAAGCTGGAAACGTTTTTTCTTCTCTTCGGCCGGGTGAAGATGGTGTACGACGGAGTTGAGCGCATGATGAATCCCGGTGATACCCTCAAAGTTGAGAGTGGGCTGGATCATGGTTTTACCGGCGTGGGTCCGGCGCTCCTCCTGGAGGTTTCCCAGCCATCAATCATCAGGGATAACTATTTTAAAAATCGCAATATTCCCTTTGGCGGGAATTACAGGTCAGAATAAATCATGAATAATAAGGGAATTGTATTTGATCTCGACGGCGTCCTTTTTGATACAGAGCCGTTACACCGTGAAGCATGGAATAACGCCCTTGATGAGTTCGGGATAGACGTTACCCCTCAGGAACTGATGGTATGGACCGGTGTTCCATGTCAGGAAATTTCCGTTGAATTGGCAAAGCGCTGGAAGGGGAGGTATTCCAGTGGAGAGTATTACGCTCTGAAAGAGAAGCATTTTCATAGAATTATCAGCTCTCGTGATTCTCTGTTTCCAGGGCTTGCTGTAAAACTGGAAGAGTTAGCCTCAAATCTGCCTTTGGCAATTGCAACAACCAATACCCGGGTGAATGCAGAACTGCTGCTGGTTAAAGCCGGAATCGATCGATACTTCAGTACCATTGTCTGTTATGAAGATGTAAAGAACCATAAACCTCACCCCGAGCCATATCTGAAAGCCTCCGGGCAGATTCAGGTGAAAGGCTCCGATTGTATCGCCATTGAAGATTCACCATCAGGCTGTTCTTCCTCCCGGGCCGCCGGGATGTTTACCCTGGGAATCACAAGCTCTTTCTCTTCTTCAGACCTGGGAGAGGCGAATCTGATTTTCCCGTCAACACCCGAGGCCTGCTCCTGGATAATAAAATCATGACATAAGCTTTACAGCTACGCAATGATCGATTATGATCGATTCAATACAGAAAGAACATCGAGAATAATTTGGTTCAGGAAAGCAGGAAGAAAGAAATATTAAAAATCCTCGACGAACATGAGTCCTTGAGTGTTCAGGAGCTGGAGTACCGATTTAAGGTTTCCCAGATGACAATCCGCCGGGATCTTACGGACCTTGAAACTCAGGGCTACCTCATCCGGAAGTATGGAGGTGCTGTGAAGTCTGAGGCTGTGGACAGCCTCTTCAGCTTTAATAAACGGCTTGAAGAGAACGGCCGGCAAAAAGAGAAAATCTGCAGGATCGCATCCAGTTTTATTGAAGATGATGATGTTATTTTCATAGACTGTGGAACGACACTCTTCAGACTCTCACACTATATCCAGAATAAGACCCGTCTCAGGGTAATCACGAACTCTCTCCCGGTTGTTTCAGAACTTATAAATTATTCTAATATCAATATCACATTCATCGGTGGTGATGTTGTCGGTGATAGAAAGGCCTCTTATGGCGACACTGCAGAAAGATTGATCGGAGAATACCATGCCGATAAGGCTTTTATCGGAGCCGATGGTGTCTCACTCAGTAAGGGTTTGAGTTCTTACGATGAGAAGGAAGCCCGGATTACCCGGAAAATGGCTGAAAACGCCGATAAAGTATTTCTTCTTTGCGATTCCTCGAAAATTGAGAAGAACTCATTTTATCGGTTTGCGCCGGTATCCCTGATTAATGTTCTTATTACGGAAAGAAAAATCAGCGGGGAAGAGACATCCCGCTATCGGGACAATGATATTTCAATTATTACGAATACAGAAGAGGAGTAACAAGATGGCTAAAGATTGGTGGAAAAAGAGTGCAGAGGGTATTCCGAGCGTTAAAATGGAACTTCCCGGTCCGGAGTCAAAAAGGATGCATGCAAATACAACAAAGTATTTTCATGGTTTGTCGGGGCAGGTTAAGCTCTTCCCCATAGCATTTTCCGAGGGTCATGGTATTACCATGACAGATGTGGATGGGAACAGGTTCCTTGACTTCTCATCGGGGATTTATGTTACATCCCTGGGACATTGTCATCCAAAGGTTTCTGAAGCGATCAGTCATTGGGCAAACAGGCTTATGAATGCCCATGATTTCACCACGCCGATTAAAGAAAAACTGGTTGAGAAGCTGGCGGATGTCCTTCCTGGTAATCTGAATGCCATGCAGTTTTATTCTGATGGAACTTCTGCAGTGGAGGCAGGTATCAGGGCTGCCCGGGCTATCAGCGGTAAACAGGAATTTATTTCGGCATTCAGGGATTTTCATGGTAAATCCGGTCATGCCGTCAGCCTGGCCCAGATGCATCGGGGTGACGTACATAGTTATGGCCCCTCACGGGCTCCCGGTTTTTATATGGTCCCCAGACCCAATCCCTACAGACCTCATTTCAAGAAGACTGATGGAACGATCGATACTGACGGTTACATCGACTTTTACAGGGAGTTTATCCTGGAGGGTACTGTTGGGAATGTGGCAGCGTTTGTTCTTGAACCGATTCAGGGCTGGGGTGGTTCCATTGTTCCTCCTGATGACTTCTTTCCGAAACTCAGAAAGCTTTGTGATGAGAAAGGAATACTTCTTTTTGCGGATGAAGTTCTTGCCGGAATGGGAAGAACAGGAGAGTGGATGGCTATGAACCATTGGGATGTTATTCCTGATATCATCACCTTTGGTAAGTCCTTTGGGAATGGTTTCCCAGTTACCGCAATGATAGTTAAAGAAGAATATGCTGAGGCTCTGGATAAAATTTCAGCCTCCTCAAGTTATGGCGGGAATCCCATGGCCAGTGCTGCAGCCCTGGCATCCATTGAGGTAATTGAGGAAGAGGACATTCTTGAGAATGTTCGTGAGGTGGGTGCTTATTTTCAGAGAAGAATGAAAACCATGATGGATAATCATCCTATTATCGGTGATATCAAGGGGAAAGGTTTCCTGCTGGGTATGGAGCTTGTTAAGGACAAATCCACAAAAGAGCCTTTTGCTGAAGCCGGTACCCTGGTTTACCAGAAAGCATTTCAGAAAGGCCTTGCATGGATACCTGCAGGTAACATCCTCAGGATGTCGCCGCCCCTCATTATGGATGAAAAGTACGCTTCGATGGGCATGGACATTATTGAAGAATCCATCAGCGAAGTTGAAAAAGACTTCGGGTATTAAAGGATTTCCAGATGAGTAGAAAAGAAATACGCTTTGGTATTATCGGGCTTGGTCTGATGGGTAAAGAGTTTGGAAGTGCTGTTGCTCGATGGTGCCACCTTCTCGATGATGGTCCTGTTCCTGTACTCACAGGAATCTGTGATATGAACGAAGCATCATTTGGTTGGTTTGAGGATAATTTCCCCTCAATTGAAGTCACTACCACCGATTATCAGGATATTCTGTCTTCTGATATTATAGATGCGGTGTACTGTGCCGTCCCGCACAACCTTCATGAAAAACTGTATATTGATATTATTAAATCCGGGAAACACCTTCTCGGCGAAAAGCCCTTTGGTATTGATATCGAAGCAAACAAACGGATTATGGATGTCATTCAAGATAGCCCATCAGTAATTGTCAAATGTAATTCAGAGTTCCCGTATTTTCCAGGAGCCAAGCGGATGATAGACTGGATTGAAGGTAGAAACTTCGGCCGTCTTATTGAAGTAAAGTGCGGTTTTAATCATTCCAGTGATATGGATCTTACCAAACCGATCAATTGGAAACGTATTATAGAGATTAATGGTGAATACGGCTGTATGGGAGACCTTGGGCTTCATACTCATCATATCCCTCTGCGTATGGGCTGGAAACCAGATTCCGTATTTGCTGAACTTTCCAATATTTCAGAGCAGCGCCCCGATGGGAAAGGCGGAATGGCGGAATGTGAAACCTGGGATAATGCCACCTTGATGTGCCGATGCACCGACCCGGGTAATGGAAAATCATTCCCGATGATATTGGAAACAAAGAGGATGTCCCCCGGGGATACCAATACGTGGTTCATAGAAGTATATGGAACGGGAGGATCGGCCCGATTCACCACCCACGACCCCAAGGCGTTTTATTATCTTGAAACAAAAGGTAAAGAGCAGGGGTGGACCAGAGTTGATATAGGGCCTGCCAGTTTCCTTCCGACAATAACCGGAGGCATTTTTGAATTTGGTTTTTCTGATTCTTTTCAGCAGATGCTCGGAGCATTCATGCATGAGTTCAAAGAGGGTGGTTCGGATCATCCATTTCCCAATGTTTCTCCGGAAGAAACGGTGTGGAGTCATCAGATTATGACGGCTGCCCTGGAATCACACAAAACCGGAAAGCGTGTGAGTTTGGTATAATGTTTAACTTATTAATACAAAATGTGAAGGTAATACTCTCTGACAGGGTTCTTGATGGAATGTCTGTCGGGGTAATCGACGAAAAAATTGTATCAGTTTTTTCATCTTCGGCTGGTGACGGGAAGAGTGCGGATGAAGTTTTTGACGGGGGCGGCGGATATTTATCCTCGGGGTTTATAGACCTTCATATTCACGGTGTCAGAAGCTTGCAGTTTGATAAGGGTCCTGATGACCTGCAGGCTATATGTAAAATTCTTCCCTCTTATGGTGTTACCGGTGTCCTTGCAGGCGTTCTCCCTTTACCTCCAGGAGAAGATAATTTCTTTATCAAATCTCTATCGGAAAGAGAGTACGAAGGTGCGCAGCTTCTTGGTTTCTTCTTTGAAGGTCCTTTTCTTGGACTCCCAGGTGCCATTAATCCAAAATCTCTGATAGAACGGACAGAAGAACGTGTAAGGGCCATGCGGCAATCTGCTTTGCCATATAGAAGTATCTTTGCAGTTTCTCCTGAGGTTGAGAACGCCTCCGGAATTATTTCTGCTATGAAGGATGGTGGGAATCCGGTATTTATTACTCATACAGCGGCGGATGTAGAGCAGACTCTATCGGCTATTGATGCCGGTGTAAGTCATGCGACACATTTCTACGATGTATTTCCCTGCCCCGTGGAACAGGATCCAGGAGTCCGGCCCTGCGGAGCGGTTGAAGCGGTCCTTGCATCACCGGATGTCAGTGTGGATTTTATCTTTGATTCGGAACATGTCGATCCTGTTGCTGTAAAAATGGCTTTGGCCTGTAAAGGTCCGGAAAAGGTTTGTCTTGTTACAGATGCCAGTCTCGGAGCGGGGAATCCTCCAGGTATCTATAAGGGTATCGGTGATATGGAGGTTTCATTTGCCTATGAAGGTGCACCGGCTCGGGGGACAGTGAATTCTCCCTGTCCTGGAGGTTTGGCCGGGAGTGGTTTAACAATGGACAGGGCTGTCCGGAATGCTGTAAAACTGCTTGAAATAAGTATTCCTCAGGCATGCCGAATGGCGTCCTTAAACCCTGCTGCAGTCCTTGGTCTGGATAATGAACTTGGAAAAATTGAGGAAGGATATTCTGCCAATATGGTACTTCTGGATGATAACCTTGAAGTAAAAGCCACCTGGGTAAAGGGTAAGCGGGAATACTGACTCCTTTACGAAAACATTGGGATATTAGCAGGTAAATGAGATTATTCACTCGATATCTTTCTTCTTCCTGTGATAAGTTATGTTAAGATTAGGTTATTATAACCATTCTAGTTTTCTGTATTTGGAGTAAGTGTAATGCAGATGGTGACTTATCAGAGATTGTACAATATTCTCCGGGAGAAAATCTGGAATAAAGTATATGTCCCGGGGACTAAACTCCCGACAGAACGGGCGCTTTGTGATGAATATGGTGTATCCAGAATCACTGTACGCCATGCGTTAATGCTGCTGGAAGAGCAGGGACTGATTGAGCGTATGCAGGGGCGTGGAACGTTCGTTAAAGCGTCCAAACCCAAGAAAATAGCCATAATGGATTATGCTTACTCTAAATCCATGAAACAGGAATCCCCTGATACAATGCGGAAATTGATAACCCGAAAAGTTATTGTTCCTCCCCGGGATATTGCTTCTTCTTTATCCCTGCTTCAAAATGAAGAGTGTTTATATTTTGAGCGGCTAGACATAAACAGTGGTGAAAATCTGGCATTCGATCAAGTATATATACCCCTTGAGTTTTCCAAATCTCTGAAGGATGAGCTGTTAACCCGAATCGATTTTCTGAGCATCTGGGAAAAGAATGAACCGGTTAAGCTGTCCTTTGTCAAAGAAGCGATAGAAGCGATTGCCGCGGATGATTTCTCCGCCAAGAGGCTGAGCGTTCCCATCGGCAGTCCGATATTAATGGATACAGAGATTGTCTTTGATAAGGAAGAGCGTCCGGTTGCAGTCTTTATTTCCAAGTACAGATATGACAGATTCAAGATGGTTTCCACTTATTTTCTCGGGAATTCGAGTTAGTTTATTTTCATAGGAGTGCACAAATGAATCAATTATCAGCAGGTTCAGCAGAGTTAAGTATTACACCGGTGGATTCACAGTTTCTTTTTGGTTATCCCCATGTTGAACGCTTCAGTACAGGAGTAATGAATCCTTTACTCAGCAGTTCTTTGTATCTGAATAATGGTAATAATGATATAATGTTTGTCGCCAACGATATAATATTTGTCGATAAAGCATCAGCAAAAAGAGCCCGGAAAAGGATATCTGAGAGTACAGGAATCAGGGAGGATGCCATAATGATTTCTGCGACTCATACTCATTCCGGACCGATTACTGTGGATTATCTGAGCAATAGCAACGATCCCATAGTACCCAAAACAGATTTGGCATATCTGCAGCTGATGGAAGATGGAATCGTTGAATCAGGAATTAACGCTTTTAAGAACAGCCGCCCGGCTGAAGCAGGACTCTCTGTAGCGGATGGGTCGGGAGTCGGAACAAACCGACGGGACCCCTCTGGACCTGCAGATCCTCAAGTTCCGGTATTAATGGTTAGGGATACAGAGTCAGGAGAATTTATTGCCTGTATGCTTGTATATTCAATGCATCCGACGGTACTTCATGAGGATTCAACCCTCGTTAGTGGGGATTTTCCTTCATTCACCAGGGATTATCTCAAAAAAAAGATTCTCGGGACCCGATGCCCTGTACTTTATCACACCGGTCCTGAGGGAAATCAAAGCCCCAGACATGTAACGAGCTCCAATACATTTTCTGAAGCAAAGAGATTGGGAGAGATGCTTGGTGCAAGAGTTGAAGCTGCTCTGGAAAATATTGAATACACCTCATCTCTTTACCTTGGAAGTGAGCAGGGATTTATTATGCCTTCTCCAAAAAAGATTGTTTCTTTAGCTTTTGCGAAACAGCATCTTGAGAAGGCTGTCAGACGTCTGGAATCATTAAGAAAGGATGAGGCACCCAGTCAGGAGGTTCGGACCGCTGAATGTGACTGGTTCGGTGCCGAAGAGACTGTAACCCTCGCTGAAGCTTCGAGTGCAGGGAACCTCAATAAATATATCCAGAGCTGTCTTCCGGCTGAAATCCAGGTTTTTAAAATCGGGGATTGGCTCTTTGCTGCCTGGCCGGGAGAGGTTTTTATTGAGTTCTCCCTGTCTATCAAGAGCAAGTACAAAAATCTTTTTGTTATAAATCTTGCCAATGGTGAATTCCAGGGTTATATCGTTACACCGGAAGCTGAAGTGGAGGGCGGATATGAGGCTTCCAATGCCATGTTCGGTTCTGAAACCGGGGATATGTTGATAAAAGAAACCTCAAGAATCCTGAAACAAATGGGTTTGTAGGAATTGAAACATCTGGCTACTGCCGGTAGGCGCAGGGGAGCGGCCATTCGGTCTCTGCCGGCATTCTTCAGTGTGATTATGACTCTAGCCGCATTTGCCATGTCGGTTAATTCCATTCCGCCACTGGTAACAACGGTGATAGGAGATTTCAGTATAACTCTGGAATCTTTCGGTTATCTCTTTTCTGTTCAGTTCTTTGTGTTTATGCTTGCATCATTTGCCGGCGGTGCTTTCCTGGAGCGAACAGATTTAAAACCGGGACTTCTTGTTGCTATCGGGCTTGCCGGTCTTTCCGCATCATTCTTTATCATTCCTCACTTGTCAACGTTCATGGAATTGCTGGTATGGATAATCTTCCTGGGTTTCAGTGGTGGACTGGTTGAAACTTTTGCGTCGGTTCTTGTTTCCGGATACGATTCCCGTGGTTCGAGCCGTCTACTCAATCTTTCCCAGGTATTTTACTGTGTGGGTGCTATTGCAGCACCACAGATAGTCGCTTTCCTTCTGAACAGGCAGGTTCAGTGGGGAAGGATATTTGTTTTTTTTGGTTTCCTGGAACTGCTGATTACCATTCTTTTTATTGTCTTTTCTTACGATGATATTCTGGGGCGTTCAAATGCGGTAGAAACAAAACACAGGGAGAAAATTCTTTTCAAGGATGCGGCCTTTTTCTTACTTGGTTTATCCATATTTTTTTATGTTCTCAGTGAAAGCTTTCTTGTCTTCTGGCTGCCGGCATATCAGGAAAGCTACTATTTATTCTCCCCGGCAGAAGCTGCACGAGGGGTTAGTCTTTATTGGATTGGTCTGATATTCGGCCGGCTTCTTATTGTCTTCATTTCTGAAAATAATTCTTTGTGGAAAATTCTTTTAATTTCCACAGCCGGAATGTTTATCAGTGCGGTAATGCTGTCCTTTCACTGGCAGCCGTTAATTCTTAAAATATTGATAATTGTAATTGGATTATTCTCCGGACCTATCTGGGCCACCATTATATCTGCCGGAAAATCTGCCGGAGGTAATCCTCGATTTCTAGCCGGTGTGATAGGTGCCGGATCTCTAGGTGCTTCTCTGGGGCCGCTGGTAAGTTCACGACTTATCAGATATGGCGGTTTTGGGCTCTTTTTTCCGGGGCTTTCAACCGGAATTGCAATATTATTTGGTTTGCTGTTTTTTTCAAAAATTAATATAAAACACAAGGAGTTATCTTCTCAATGAAAAAAATCTACTCCGCATCTATTACGCCTTTTACTGTAAAAGGGGATATAGATAAAAAATCGTTGGAAAAATTAATTGAGTTCAACCTTGAAAGGGGTGTTGAAGGTTTCTTCTTTCTCGGGACCATGGGTGAATGGGCTGTACTCAGCAGTGCAATGAAAGATGACTTACTTGAAACTGCCGGTGGAATAATCGGCAGCAGGGCGGAAATAATTATTGGTGCTCATGCGACCGGCTTTAATGGAATCCTTGAGAATATTGAAAAATACTCAAAGTACAATTGTCATTCTTTTGCCGTACAGCTGCCCGGTGGCTGGGCGAAACCTTCAGATCCAGTATCCTATATGCATAAGATTGCAGATTTTTCGACAAAGCCGGTGTATCTGTACTATTTACCTGCTGTTAATGGAGTTGGATTCTCCAAAGAACAGTTTAAGGATCTTTTCAGTCATCCGCGTATTGCTGGTGTAAAGAACTCTTCAGACAGCTTACGGGCCCGGAAGGAGCTCCTCAATCTGAAAAGGGAAGTTGAATTCACTCTTTTTGAAGGGCAGGAATGGGTTGTCGATGAATCTCTTGCCCTTGGGTGTGACGGGGCACTTGTCGGATTGGCTCCCCTGGGGGCAAAGCTCTTTCGCAGTATTGCAGACTCTGTTGAGGCTGGCGATTTTGAGAAAGCCCGGGAATTACAGAGTATTATGATAGAAATCTTCGATGGTATTTATGGGATGGCTCTGGACACCGTATGGGTAGGCCAGAAATACGCTCTTAAGATTCTTGATATCTTTTCCAGTGAAAAATCTCTTGTTCCTTCCCAGGAGAATGCTCTTGGTCCTGAAAGTAAAAAGAGAATTGAGATTTGTGTTGATAAGTATAAAGCTTATTTAGTCTGACAGTTTGGTTAAGGGATAGTTTATGAGATACAAAGATACCGGTGAAGTCCATATGGACTTTCATCTGGCTACGAATGAAACGATTGAATATGTATTATCAGAATATGGACAGGATTTCCTTACAGAGCTCTTCCGGCGTACTGCCCAGAATGTATATCGTGATATTTACAACGGCTTGAAGAATGGTGACTCACAAAAACTGATTGAACACTGGAGCTACTATTACACCAGGGAAAAAGGAGCTTTCATTATTACAGAAGGTGCAAATGAAGTCAGTTTTCATGTTACAGAGTGCCCGGCTGTGAGGCATTTACTTGCAAATAAGATTCCTGTGAACAGGGAGTTCTACCTTCAGATGGAATTAATGAACAACGCCTGGTCCGAGGATACTCCGTTTAACATAGAAACTTCAGTTCTCTCCGAAGGTGAATACACTATGACGATAAGGAGAACTTCGAATGATTCCCAGTGACCATTTTGTCCGCATGTATAACGAATTATTTAAAATGCTGGAGGAAAAAGGCCATAGCCATCTTCAGAACTACTGGCGGCGAATTGCATCCCTCCAGAAAACCATCCTTGGTCCATACATCAAAAAAGATGGCCTGAAAGGAATGTATGATTATTGGGAACACATACGGATTGAAGAAAATTGTGATGCAAATCTCGAAATTACCGATGATTTTTTTGAATTCAGAATGAATAAATGTCCATCATTAAGCAAGGCTCTGGATAATGATGCCGGGGCGTTTGAGTTCTACTGCGATCACTGTGCCGGATGGGTAAAGCCTGTTGTGGAAGATTACGGGTATCATTATTCGAGTGATATTATCTCAAGGACCGAACCGGTTTGTGTGATGCGTATATACAAAGACAAAAAGAAGGCAAAAGAGTACAATCAAACGCACATTCTGCCGGCCAAACCCTACTAGAGGTTCTGATTTGGATGTTGTACTTGGTATCGATTTAGGTACAAGCTATTTTAAAGCCGCAGTTGTTAACCGTTCCGGAGCCCTTCTCGGACTTGGGCGGTCGGCTGTTCCGGTTGGCGATACTTCCGGTGGTACCTGGGAAGTTGAAATAGACCGTTTCTGGCATTCAATCAAAACTATAATCGATGAGGCCTGTGCCAGGGGCGGTGTTAAGCCCTTCGATATCTGCGGTGTTTCTTATGCATCCCAGGCTAATTCGTTCCTGATGCTTGATGCAGATTACAAGCCTCTGACGCCTATAATCCTCTGGCCTGATAATCGCGGGTTAAAGAATGATAATGAGCTGAACGGCCTCTGGGTTGATAAAGAATACCCTGATATTACCGGCATGAGTTTCAAAGGATCTGAGTTCGCCATTGCCAAGGTTCGGTGGTTTCAGAAAAAAATGCCTGAGCTATGGTCCGGAGTAAGACATTTCATGACCATCTCTGATTATCTGGCCTTCAAACTTACTGATAAACCAATTGGGGATTCTGGGACTGCATCCCTGCTGGGTATTTATAATTTAAGAGACTCCAGGTGGTGGGGGAAAGCCCTTTCAGCGCTGAACATTCCGGAATCGTATCTTTCTCAAACATCCCGTCCGGGTACTGTTGCAGGAATAACCGCATCATTCGCATCAGAATACCTCGGGTTAATAAGCGGTACACCTTTTTCCCTTGGGGGGTTGGATCATCATATTGCGGCACTGGGAGCCGGGGCCGGACAGATATCAGGATTAAGTGAATCTACAGGGACAGTTCTGGCTTTTTACCAGTCTCCGGTAAGTTTCAAACCAGACCAGTTATCATGTCTGGGACCATCCATAACCGATGGGGAGTATTACCGTTTAAGCTTCAATGATAATGGCGGCCGGGGAGTTGAGTGGTACCGGAGTAATTTTGCCGAAGAGTACTCATTGCCTGAACTGGATAATATGGCTGCCGGAATATCACCGGGCTCTGATGGCCTTATCGCACTTCCTGAAGTCTTCAGAGAGAGAGATCTTTCCAGATTTGTTAATGTTAAAGCTTCTCATACGCATGGCCATTATTTCAGGGCGATTATGGAATCAACAGCGGTGAGTCTATCGTCTCTTATTAACCGAGCATGTCCGGAAGATGAGAATCTCAGAATCCTGGCTACAGGAGGCGGAGCCGGGAGCCGGATCTGGCTCAGGGTTAAAGCTATGGTTACCGGCTCTGATCTGATAACAAGTTCCAGCTCCGAGCCGGCTGCATACGGAGCAGCAATGCTGGCATCTGTCGCTGCCGGATGGTTTGAATCCAGTAAGGATGCCGCTCAGAGCTGGGTGAATATCAAAGAAATATTTACCCCGGGAAAAAACAGCAGGAAAGAACTTGAAAAATGGCTGGTCGAATACCAGAAGGCGGTTAAAAAGTATGAATAATTCACCAGAGAATACCGGTATGTTTAATCTGAAGAACCGAGTGATTTTTGTAGCCGGGGGTGCGGGATATCTGGCCCTTCCGGCTTGTCGAGCCCTTCTGGAGCAGGGTGCCCGAATTGCCATTGGTGATTTTAACAAAGAAAATCTTAAAGCGGCGATAGAAGTACTGGGTTCCGAGTTCCCCGTTAACTCCATTCTGGGCTTGGATTTTAATATTGCGGAGGAAGAATCCATTGCGAACGCTATTGAGGAAATCCTTGAAAAATTCGGCCGCCTGGACTGTCTGGTGAATGCCACATACCGCAATATCGGGAAATCGGTGAAAGATTTGACCTCAGCTGAGTTTAATCAGGCAAACAGCATCAATATCACAGGTACATTCCTGCTGGTACGGGCTGCAGCTGAGGCTATGGAAAATGGCGGGAGTATCATCCTCTTTTCTTCCATGTATGGTTTGATTTCTCCCAACCAGAGTGATTATCCCGGGAGAATGGAAAAAAACCCGGTTGAGTACGGTGCAGGTAAAGCTGCAATTAATCAGTTAGCCAGATTCATGGCCGGTGAATACGGTAGACAGAACATCAGGGTGAATGTCATAGCTCCTGGACCTTTCCCCTGGGAATCGGTGCAGAAAGAGCATCCGGTTTTTATGGAAAAGCTATCAGCAAAGACAATGCTGGGAAGAATCGGCAGAAGAGATGAGTTAGCAGGGACTGTAGTTTATCTGGCCTCAGATGCATCGTCATATATGACGGGCCAGGTGTTAAGTGTTGATGGCGGAGTTACTGCCTGGTAGTAAATACGTTTGAGAAGGAGAGTCTATATGGGTGAAAATAAACCGCTTGTTAAAGGGAAAGAGATCCGTCTTGCTATTCTGGGTAAGACACCGGGAAACGGGCATCCGTATTCCTGGAGTGCCATGTTTAACGGTTATGACAGGGATCTGATGACAAAGGAATGCCCCTATACTGGAATCCCTGCATATTTGAACATCCAACCGGAGGGCTTCCAGATACCGAACGTAAAAGTTACCCATATATGTACAAGCGGGGAAGGTGATTTTACTGCTGAGCATGTGGCCCGTTGTGCTCTTATTCCGAATGTCGTTGAGAATCCTGAGGATGTAATCGGGAAAGTAGATGCAGTGATAATGGCAACGGATATCGGATCGGAACATGTTGTACGCTGCCGTCCTTTTATTGAAGCTGATATCCCCCTTTTTATTGATAAACCCATGGTGGACAATGCGGAAGATCTCAAGATCTTCAACAGCTGGGTGGCAGAAGGTAAAGCCCTGATGAGTTCCAGCTCCATGCGCTACACAAAGGAATTTCTCCCATACCGAATCTCAACCAACAATCTCGGAAAGCTGAGATTCGGGAGTATTATGACATCCAAGAAATGGGAAACATACGGCATTCATGCTCTTGAGGCCATCTATCCTATCTTCGGTCCGGGATTTATTTCGGCAAGAAATACCGGGACAAAAGACAGGAATGTTGTCCATTTCACTCATTCCTGCGGGGCCGATGTGATTGTTGTTGCCAGTAAGGATATGCATGG
Organism: Spirochaetota bacterium; assembly: GCA_003644105.1. Lineage (GTDB taxonomy): Bacteria > Spirochaetota > Spirochaetia > DSM-2461 > DSM-2461 > UBA2779. The sequence continues at coordinate 26,665 of QNBK01000001.1, forward strand.
AGGTTTCGGTCTTCTAACTCTGGCAGGAACAGAGGGAAGCGACCAGCTGGCTTTTAAAGACAGCTTCTATGCCTTCCGCAAGCAGTTGGTCTCTTTTGTTGAATACCTGCGTACCGGGATACGGCCATTCCCCTACAGTGAGACTGAAGAACTGATGAGAATGGTGATTGCCGGTATTCAAAGCCGTGAAAGAGGAGGGACCGAAATCCTTCTGAAGGAGATTTTATGAACGTTCTTGATTCTTTTTCATTAAAGGGAAAAGTTGCACTTCTTACAGGCGGCGCCGGACTCTATGGCCGGCAGATTGTGGCCGCATTGGCTGAGGCCGGGGCAGAAACCTATATTGCATCCCGGAATACTGACGCTCTTGAGAATGTTGCTTCCGAACACCGGGCTATCGGGCATCAGGTTACCGCATTGTATCTCGATCAGGGGAAAGAAGAGACGATCGAGTCACTGAAAGAGGAAATCATTCAGCGCAGCGGGCGAATTGATATTCTGGTGAATAATGCCGTAGCCCGTGTTATGAGCAATGGTATGGATGGAAGCTCAGAAGATTTTGATACAAGTATGCATATTAATGCCACCGGTGTTTTTCTGATGACCAGGATTATCGGAAGGGTTATGGAAAAACAGAAAGCCGGATCGATTGTTAATATCGGGTCGATGATGGGCATGGTTGGTGTTGAGAACCACAACTACGACGGCACGGACATGGATGGATGGGCTCCTGATTACTTCTTCCATAAAGGTGGAATGATTAATTTTACCCGGTTCTGTGCCTCATACTACGGTAATAACAATATCCGGGTGAACTGTATCTCACCGGGCGGGCTGAAGCACTCCAGTCATCCGGAACAGTTCATAAAGAACTACAGTGACAGAACTCAGTTGGGACGGCTTGCCGGTGAAGAAGATCTGAAAGGAGCGATTCTCTATCTGTCCTCTGATGCCTCATCTTACGTGACAGGAATAAACCTTCCGGTAGATGGCGGTTATACAGCAAAATAGCATACGTAGGTTAGAATTGAATAATCGTTGACAGATACCTCCCTAGAAGATATATTGGTTATAACAATATGTACATTGGGGTTTTTTTGTTGTAACACATAACCGAGAGCAACGGTATTTTGGAGCTTAATGAAAAATGAAGTATTCACCATTAAAGGAACTGCAAATCTCCAGAATAGGACTGGGAGCGGTTCAGTTTGGTATAGATTACGGTATTAACAATTCAACCGGACAGGTTAGCTATGAGGGCATACTCCAAATATTGAGCTTTGCTCATGATAAGGGCGTCAATTTCATCGATACTTCAAGGTATTACGGTTCCAGTGAAGAGAATCTGGGCAGAGCTTTAAAAGAATTGAATCTGGTGGATGCTTTTACAGTCTGCACCAAGCTGGATTTACCTAAGAATTATGTGGAATTACCGGAAAAGGCACTGTTGCAGACTGCTTCAGACTGTTTAGAGAAAAGCTCGGAGATGCTGGGACTGGAGACGTTGCCGGTATATTTATTACATACCTATGACTACAAAAAACACCTGGACGGGATACTCTGGGACTTTCTGGTAGAGAAGAAGCAAAATGGAGCCATAGGTCACTTGGGAGTCTCAATTGCCAACGGCCCGCAGGAGGCCCTTGAGAGCTTGGAAGATCCTGATGTTGATGTGATACAGATCCCCTATAATCTTTTTGACCATCGATGGCACAAGGAAGGGATTCTTGAAAAAGCCGTTGAGAAGGGTGTTGCAGTTTTCAACCGCAGTACATATCTCCAGGGACTGCTTGTTATGGGGAAAGAAAAGGCGGCAGAGAAGCTGCCGTCAGCAGTACCGTATTTAGAGAGATTGAAAGGGTTTGTCGATAAAAAAGGTTTAAGCAAAAAGGAATTGATTGCCAGTTATGTCTTCTCGGAACCATCCATCACCTCCACGGTGGTAGGGGTGGATTCCCTGAAACAGCTCAAAGAGAATATTATTCTCTATGGTAGTGGTTTGATTGAAGAGGACACAAGAAGGAGTCTTGAGAGTATGTTCAGTGATGTGCCTGATTCTATTGTTAATCCCTCATTGTGGGATAATAAAAAGTGAGTAATGTCTGATGCAGGATTCAACTGCAGAGAGTTTTTAGATTTATGACAGGGAGAGAATTATGTCAGATTTCAAGTATCAACCGTCTCATCATGTACCTTTCCGAGATATGGAAGTTCTTGAAAAGGTTAGAAAAATAAAGCGGAAAGATATCGAAAATCATTCCAATCCTGATTTTAACATTATGGTAAAATCAGCGCATGAAATCGGGCTGATTTTTATTACAGATATTTTTTACAGAATTAAAGAGGCATCGGATAAGGGCGAGAAACTGATTCTCATATTCCCCAATCCGGTACCGGACTATAAAGATGTGGCATTCCTTATTAACAAATTCAGGGTGAACTGTAATAATCTCTACATATTTGCAATGGATGAGTATGCGGATGAGAATGGCAATATTGCCCCGGAAACCTGGCGATGGGGCTTCAAGTATGCCATGTACGATAATTTTTATTACCGGATAGATGAGGATTTACGCCCACCAAAAAGTCAGATTCTCGGACCGACAACTGAGAATATCGGGGATTACGGTAAGATGATTGCAGATATGGGCGGAGCTGATGCCTGCTACAGCGGTCCCGGGTGGACAGGTCACCTTGCATTCATAGAACCGGATGCTCCGGAGTTTGAAGGAACGCTGGAGGAATGGAAGCAGATGGGACCGAGAATTGTTACCCTGAGTCCCTTTACCCTGGCGCAGAATTCTCTCCATGGCAGTTTTGGTATGAGTGGAGATATTGCCAGAGTTCCACCGAAAGCGGCAACCATCGGACCCGCCGAAGTGATTGCATCAAAGTTCAGGATGGATGTCAATTCGCTCCTGATTCATGGCACCCAGACTACATGGCAGCGGCTGATAACCAGGCTGGTTGCTCATGGTCCGGTAACACCTAAACTTCCCACTTCGATTCATCAGCTGTTGAAAACTGATTTTTATATTTCAGAGGATATTGCCAGAAACATTGAGGATGACTGGGACAAAGGATATTAGAAAAAAAAGACGGACCTGCCCCTTTTATCAGGTCAGGTTCGTTTATCTGTTTCTCCAAGGACATTCCAGCGGCCGGAAGTGTTATCAGTTTTTCTTTATCCCGTTCTGTCTGAGCATTGAATACTTTCCGACGGGCTTTAGCATTCTTCTTCATATTCTTACTGTTCTTTGCCGCAATATTCCTCAGAAAGAAGGCCTAAGGAGGTTTGTGATGAGTAGATTAAATCTCTCTGTGCTATCCGAGAAAGAAGTATTAAAACTGCATAAGAATATCCTGGAAATATTGGATAAGACCGGGGTTAAGATTCCGCATCCGGAAACTCTGGGAAAATATAAGCCTGCCGGGGTACGGTCATTCCTCCCCCGAAGCTTGTCGAAGAACTCGGGAAGCTCGCCCCGCCAGTGGCAAAAGAAACTGGCTTAAATGGAAAGATTTTGAATATAGGCGGGAATAACCGTTATTACACATCACTGATACCGAATCCATGGATTGCAGATTATAACGAGGGTCTCAGGCGTCCTGTGCTGGAGGAAGTCAGAACAAATACCATAACCGGTGAGTCCCTTCCGAATGTAGATGCGCTGATGAGGATGGCTGGAACTGGATGGATATTATAGAAGTTATTGCTGACTCCTCCGGTTTGGATGTGAATATAACAGCTCTGTTGAGTCTTGCCGTAGCTGTTACCAGCCTCCTTCAATTTTACCCGCTGAATATTGGAATCCTCAAGATGACAGTCAGCCTATGTTATCCGGTATTCCATACTGCCGGGCTTTCTACGATAGATATGAAAACCGGGGAAGATTTCTATTACTGTGCCGAGAAGGTGCATTATAAGATAACCTGTATTCAGATGGGTCAGTTTTATAACCTCCCCATAAGTGGTGAAGCAGGAGGAATGCTGACCCACCGGGCTGATTTTCAGAACGATGCAAAAAGGATTCTCTATTTGTCAAGTCCCACAGCGGTGAAACCAGATAGTATCAGAACTGCAATTAAAGAATTTTTAAAACCAAATACAACAACCCCTCAAACTCAGATCGCCGATAAAAAACAGAAAGGTTGAAAAAATGAACAGTAACTGGACCTTCACAGAAACAGACAAACAACTGGTTGATGAATTAGGAGGAATGGTTCCTCCGGAAGTGTTTGATGCCCATGCTCATATCTACCGTAAGGCTGACTTGAATATCACCGGTGATAATTTCTGGAATGAGGGACCGGATAGAGTTGATATCGGGGTTTGGGAAAGAGAAATGAAGAAGATCTTCCCGGATTCAAAGTTGCAGGGGGGGCTGTTTCTTTCCACTCCCGCCCCGGATTGTGATATCAGGAGGATGAACAGTTTTCTGATAACAGAACTTGAATCACATCGGGGTTCCCGGGGGCTGCTGCAGTTCTCCATGGATTCTGATCCGGGAGAGTATGCGGAACTCATCAAGACTGAAGGTATTGCCGGGTTCAAACCCTATCACTTTTCCAGTAAGAAGAGTCCGACTTCGGATTCTCTTATCTCTGATTTCATGCCTGAATGGGTCTGGGCCATGGCTGATAATCAGAATCTTGTAATTACCCTGCACATTGTCAGGTTTAAGGCCCTGGCCGATCCGGACAATCAGAAAACAATCCTTTCAATGTGCCGGAAATATTCAGGAGCAAAGCTCATTCTGGCCCATGCGGGCAGGGGGTTTAACGCTTTTAATACGGTGAGTGGAATTGCAACACTCACAGGTTTGAATAACATCTGGTTTGATATGTCTGGAATATGTGAAGCAGAGTCTCTCCTTGCAATCCTGCATGAATTCGGGCCCTCCAGGCTGCTTTGGGGAAGTGATTTTCCCATCTCTCAGATCAGAGGCCGGGCTGTTACCCTGGGAGATGGTTTTGCCTGGCTTCAGAGCGGTACTATCGACTGGAACAATCCTGATCTGGGCGGTAAGCCTCAACCGATTCTGCTGGGCCTGGAGTCTCTTCGTGCATTTAAAACCGCATCGGATGAGTTCGGTTTGAATCGGGAAGATGTGAAGGATATCTTCTGCAATAATGCCCTGAATCTGTTGAAGATTGGAGAAAGAAGCGGGAGGAAAACTCAGGAGGCCTACCGTGATGCCAAAATGAAGATACCAGGAGGAACGCAACTTTTAAGTAAGCGTCCGGAAAATATGGCTCCCGAGCAGTGGCCGCCCTATTTTACTGAGGCTTCCGGCTGTATGGTTCAGGATCTTGATGGGAAACGTTACATCGATATGACTACCAATGGTATCGGGTCCTGTCTGCTGGGCTTCAAGGATCCGGATGTGAACAGGGCTGTGAGACGCCGGGTAAATCTTGGCAGTCAAAGCACTTTGAATCCCTATGATGAAGTTAGACTGGCTGAGAAGTTATGTGAAATACACCCCTGGGCCTCCCAGGTTCGATATTCCAGGACAGGTGGAGAAGCAACAACCGTTGCCATCAGGATTGCCAGGGCAACAACAGACCGTTCCGTAATTGCAATCTGCGGTTACCATGTTTGGCATGACTGGTATCTGGCGGCCAACCTGGGAGAGAGTGACAGATTGCGGGGGCATCTACTTCCCGGCTTGAGTCCACTGGGTGTTCCTCGGGAACTTCGTGGAACCACTTTGGCCTTCACATACAACAACAGGAAAGAACTCGATGTGATTATTGCCGAAAATGGAGATAATCTTGCCGCAGTCATCATGGAGCCGGCCCGTTATCACGATCCGGAAGAGGGTTTTCTGGAGTATGTCCGAGATGCCGCACATCGTTGCGGAGCCCTGTTGGTCTTTGATGAGATTACCATTGGCTGGCGGCTTCATTTCGGCGGGTCCCATTTGAAGTTCGGTGTGAATCCGGACATTGCCGTGTTCGCCAAAGCTCTGGGAAACGGTTATCCCATCGCTGCTGTAATCGGAACCGATAATGCCATGGAAGGGGCCCATACCTCTTTTATAAGCAGTACCAACTGGACCGAAGGTATCGGACCTGCGGCAGCCCTGGCCACCCTGGATAAGATGGAGGATATTGATGTGCCGGAACATGTTGCAAAGATTGGTAACCAGGTTATTTTTTATTGGAAACAGCATGCCGCATCGTACAATCTTCCATTGGTATTTGACGGCGGCTATCCCTGTCTGGCCCATTTTCATTTTAATCATCCTAAAAGGGAAGAGCTGAGAACCCTCTACACCCAGCTGATGCTGGAACGGGGTTTTCTGGGTTCCGGGACTATTTATCCGACTCTGGCCCACAGCGAGGAAATTGTTGAGCAGTACGGCGAGGCCATCGCTCTGGTATTCCGGGATATCTCAGAAATCCTGAATCAAGGTGATATTGAAGAGAGTCTGAAGGGGCCCGTTGCCCACAGCGGTTTCAAGCGTTTATTGTAAAATATTTACATACAGCATGTAATCTCGTTTCCTGATCCGCTGAACTACCGGGCTATGTCTAACCTCGCCAGAGGTCAATAAGAATAAAAAATCAGGATAGAACCGCCGCCAATGCATCACGGACAGAGTGAATTACTTGTCCCTTACCGGGAAATCCCCCGTTTTCATCGGCGGCCGCCGGGGCAAAAAAGCGTCCCAGTCCGGTATCCGAGGCCGTTTTAATACGCCGGCGCAGATGGGGCACCGGGCGAACCTCTCCGGCCAGGGAAATCTCTCCCACAGCTACCATGTCTCCGGGCAGGGCCTTGGCCGACCGGGCGGAGAAGAGGGCCAGAGCCAGTGCCAGCTCGGCACCGGTATCGCTGATACGCAGGCCTCCGGCAACATTCACGTAGATGTCCTGATCAGACATGCGCAGGCCGGCATGACGTTCCAGTACAGCGGCGATTCTGCTCACCCTCGCGCTATCGATACGGTCTGAGTAAATTCGGCCTATTCCACCCTTGGATGGAACGGTAAGGGCCTGAATCTCCACCAGCAGGATACGGGACCCTTCATAAACGGCGGCAACAGCACTGCCCTGGGGAGGACCGTCTTTGCGATGTTCCAGAAACAGCCCTGCCGGGTCGGCTATGGGGGTTAAGCCGGTCGCTCCCATACGGAACAGGCCCACTTCATCCACCGAACCCATGCGGTTCTTAGAAGATCTGAGGATGCGTAGGTCGCTGGAGGAATGGTCGAAGTACAGTACCGTATCCACCAGATGCTCAATCACTTTGGGGCCGGCGATGGTTCCTTCCTTTGTTACATGGGCTATCAGGAAGAGGGGAATCCCCGAGGCTTTGGCCCATGTTGTCAGCCGGTGCCCGGCAATCTTAAGCTGGCTGGGGGTTCCGGGTATGGAACCGGCTTCTTCTGAAACAAGAGTCTGTATGGAATCCACCACCAGGTAGGCCGGCTTGCGGTGGGCAAGGAGTTCGATAAGGGTTTCAAGGTTGGTTTCACAGAGTATCTCAAGGCTGTCCTGTGGAAGTTTGAGACGGTCGGCCCGGGTTTTTATCTGACCTGGAGATTCTTCCCCGGAGATATAAAGGCCTGTCCCCGGAAGATTCGCAGCTACTTGAAGCATCAGGGTGGATTTTCCGATTCCCGGTTCTCCACCCAGGAGTACGGCAGCACCGGGAGTCAGGCCTCCGCCGAGAACCCGGTCCAGTTCTTCATTTCCCGTAGGGTATTTCTGCGGAGGTGTCGGGTCTATTTCTTCCAGTATTTTCGGGGCGGCGTTATCACCGGGGAGAACCCGTCGCCGGGATCCGCCCATCGACGACGATTTCCCGGCCGGCGGACCGAGCCGGACTTCCTTGAAACTGTTCCACTCACCGCAGGCAGGGCAGCGGCCGAGCCACTTGGGCTCATCATGACCGCATGAGTCGCAGACAAACGCACTTGTTCTGCCCTTTGCCATCCCTATCCTTCGGTGAAGCTGACAAGCTCCATTTCAAATATCAGCCAGCTGTTCGGTTCAATGGGGCCGTAGCCCTGATCGCCGTAGGCCAGAAACGGCGGAATAACAACTTTTCTGACTTCTCCGGGCTGCATGCCCATTACCATTTCAATCCAACCGGGAATAACGCCGTCTTTTCCCAGAATGAAATCGAAAGTCTGATCTCTGTCCCTGGAACTGTCGAATACCGTTCCGTCGAGCAAGGTGCCGGTGTAATGCATGGACACCTGTGCACCGGGGCCGGGCTCTCCGCCTTCTCCGGTTTTGAGAACCTCGTAATAGATTCCCGTAGGGGTTTTCTGCCTTTCATCACCCAGGGCCAGAACCGCATCGGCCAGATCCGGACTGATAATCCTCAGATTCTCAATTTCGGCGGTTTTGGCTTCGGCAAGGTGTTCGGCAAAGGAATCGGAGTTGAATTTGAGGCGCCTGGCCTCACCGCCAACTCTGATGATACGGATGGACTCGATGGTATCTCCCCTGCGGAGCTTTTTTAGGGTTTTGATATTTGAAATCAGGCGCCCGAAGGCGGTGTATTTTGAGTCCAGGTAGGCATCACCTTCCAGAATGATAAAAAACCGGCTGCCGGCGGATTCCGTCGCAAATCCGTCCATTACCAGGATGCCCGGTGCTCCGGCACTGATAAGGGCGCCGGTTTCTCTGGGAATGGTGTAGCCAGGTCCTCCTGTTCCATCGCCTGAAGGGTCACCTGAAAAAAGGGCATACCCGGCAGCTTCCCGATAGAACGTCAGACCGTCGTAAAAGGGTTCACCGGGCTCTCGGTAATCGTTGGGAAGAGTTCCCTCGGCCAGACCGCAGAAATTCGTAACGGTGAGAGGCGTGCGGTCTGGATCCAGGCGGAAAATCATATTCCCGCGGTTGGTTGTAAAATCAGCATACAACCCGGGGCCGAGCTCGTCATCCGAACCGGAGGCCCACAGGAAGTAAGGCATAATCATCAGAAACACGATAATGATGCGTTTCATTAAGAGACTCTCCTAGAAATCGAGGAGCTCGACATCAAACACCAGCCAGGAATCGGGAGGAATCGGGCCGATCCCCCGGCTTCCATAAGCCATCTCCGGGGGAAGAATGATGATGCGGCGTTCGCCTTTCTTCATATCCAGAAGAGAGACATCCCAGCCGGGAATTACCTGTCCGCCGCCCACATTGAACTGGAATGGTTCATTCCGGTCCCGGGAGCTGTCAAACTGGGTGCCGTCCATAAGTGTACCGGTGTAGTGGACGGTTATTTTGGCACCTTGAGCCGGCTTACTGCCGGTTCCTTCTGTTCTTACAACAAAGTAAATTCCGGTTTTCTCATCCCGGACCGCATCCGGCCAGCGGTTGGCAATATCATTCATAATTGCTTTATCTTCGTCCGCCTCAGCGGCGGATCTCCGGGTGGTCAGGCCTTTTTCGATTTCCTTGAACGTATCGGAATCAGCTTTATAGGTATTGGCTTCGGTGCCGACTCGGATAATGCTCAATTTCTTGATGGTGTCGCCCTGTTCTATGGCATTTACAACATCCTGACCCTGAATAACAGAGCCGAAAATCGTATGTTTTCCGTTGAGCCAGTCTGTGGGAACATGGGTGATAAAGAACTGACTCCCGTTGGTATCCGGTCCTGCATTGGCCATGGCCAGTTTCCCGGGGGCATCAAACACCAGCCCGTTGTCGGCTTCATCCGGGAACTTATAACCAGGGCCGCCTGAGCCGGTACCCTGAGGATCTCCCCCCTGAATCATAAAATCCGGAATAACCCGGTGAAAGGTAAGGCCGTCGTAGAAATTGCCTTTTTTATTGGCAAAATCAAGATCGCCTTCGGCCAGTCCGACAAAGTTCATTACCGTAAGTGGTGCTTTATCGGGGTAGAGTTCCACGATGATATTTCCCCGTTCTGTTTCGAAATCCGCATATAAACCGTCTTTCAGATCCGGTCCGTTTTCATTGCATGAAGTTGTCATAATGGCAAATATGAGCGCGAGTGCCGGGAGCAAAATCCCACGCCTGTAACTCGAAAGGCTCATGTGCATCCTCCTGATGTATTCAACGGCGGCAATACCGCCTTTTGGGCGTCAGTATACTCAAGAGTAGGCCCGAGGGTCGACCCGATGATAAGAGACTCTTTCTCTCTCTTTAAACTTCAGTTCCAATCGCTGTCTCGAGGGCCAGCTCCATCATCTGAGTAAAAGTTTTTTCCCGCTCTTCTGACGTGGTTTCCTCTTTGGAAACAAGGCTGTCGCTGACGGTAAGCAGACACAGGGCTTTAACCCCGAAACGGGCGGCCAGTGTGTAGAGAGCGGCAGCTTCCATCTCGATGGCCAGAACCCCGTATTTCGCCCATTTCTTCCAGGATTCGGGGTTCTCGTCATAAAAAGTGTCCGATGAGAGAATATTGCCGGCCTTAATCTTCATACCAAGTTCGGCGGCAATGCTGCCGGCTTTTGAAATAAGATCCCAGTCGGCGGTGGGGGCATAGTTCATCCCTTCAAAACTTCGGCTTACCATCGAAGAATTGGTTGAAGCACTGATACCCAGTACCAGATCACGAAGCTTCACTTCCGGTTGAATCGACCCGCAGGATCCCACTCGAATCAGGGTTTTTACATCGTGGAAATTAATCAGCTCATGGACGTAGATGGAATGGGAGGGCATACCCATACCGGTTCCCTGCACGGAAACATCAACACCTTTGTATGTACCTGTATAGCCGTACATGCCCCTCACTTCGTTGTAGCAAACGGCATTCTCGAGATAGTTATCCGCAATAAACCGGGCTCGTAAAGGGTCGCCGGGGAGGAGAACTCTGGGCGCTATGGCACCTTGGGGTGCGCCGATATGGATACTCATAAGGTATCATAAGATGCCTGACGCCCTGGAGCAAGTCTTAAAATCAGAGCTCTCTGGATATCAGTACACCTTTCAGATCGGAAATTCTCTCCATGGTTTTTTTGTTGACCTCTGAAGCTGAGATATTGATGATTGTATAGGCGGTATCTCCGCGTTCTTTGCTTATCATATCGCCTGTGGCAACACCCTCATCAGAGAGAATTGCCAGAATCTGCTTCAGTAATTCAGGGTTGTTCTTAGCAGCGGCAATAAGCCGTGGTCCACCGGCAGAATCCAGAGAACAGGCCGGAAAATTCACTGAATTTTTAATGTTTCCGTTATTCAGAAAGTCCATCAGCTGGTTGGCGGCCATTACGGCGCAGTTTTCCTCGGCCTCAGCGGTTGATGCACCCAGGTGAGGAATTGAAAGCACTCCTTTCACACCCAGTAGCTCGGCGCTTGGAAAATCTGTTATGTAATAGGATATGGTGCCTGCATCCAGAGCTTGTTTTACAGCAGCATCCTCTACAAGTCCGCCTCGGGCAAAATTGAGTACCCGGAGACCGGCTTTTGCGTTTTTAAGATTCTCCACGTTAATCAGATTCTTCGTTGCCGGAAGCAGCGGTACATGAACGCTGACATAATCACAGATTTCCATAAGTTTATTAAGATTTTCACAGAACTTCACACTGTTGGATAAGTTCCATGCGCCGGGAATTGAAATGTAGGGATCGTAACCATACACCTCCATACCGAGACTGAGGGCCGCATTGGCCACCAGTCCACCTATGGCTCCCAGGCCGATTACACCGAGGGTTTTCCCACTGATTTCCGTTCCGGCGAAGTTGGATTTTTCCTTTTCCACAGTTTTGGCCAGATTCTCATCGGCCGTCTGTCCTTCTATCCAGCTCATGCCCTCGTGGATGCGTCTTGCTGAAAGAAGCATTCCGGCAAACACCAGTTCTTTAACGCTGTTTGCATTGGCTCCCGGCGTGTTGAATACAACGATTCCACGGTCGGTACAGGCATCTACAGGTATGTTGTTTACTCCGGCTCCTGCCCTGGCAATGGCCTTGACTGAGGATTTAATTTCGCTTTCGGATAGTTTATAACTGCGTAACAGGAGAGCATCTGCCGCTGATATTTCATCAGCAACCTCGTACTCTTTCCGATCGAACAAATCGAGTCCTACGGGCGAAATCTTGTTGTGTGTCTGAATTTTAAACATTTCCTGCCTCCGAATCCGACAAATTGCCGGGGCGTTAAGATTAGTTGTGATTCCCAAGCGAAATGAGCGGAATGAACTTGTTCATTCCCGAATGAGCGCAGGGAAAGCATGGTTTCATACCATTCATTAAGGGTTACAACACCAGAGAATAATCGTCAATCACATTATTGCTTCTTTTAAGAGAAACATGCGGATTTTTTTATATTGATGGAGGTTTGAGTAACGATGCCGCTATACTTGTATCATGGAATATATTGTTGCCTCATGTTCTGATAAGATTATCACCGAGCGGATCAGGAAGGTTGTGGAGGAAGATTTCCACAACGAGTTTCTTTTACAGTTTCCTTCTTCTGAGAAGGCTATACTTGAACGGTTGAACTTTGAGCTTCCTGAGCTGGTAATTATCAATTTTTCAGATGAGGGGTTGAGTTCTGAATATTTAAGAGACCAGATACTTCAGGATTCCTGGCTTCACAATTTCGGAATTGTCGGTTTGTACGACCGCAAATCCGACAAAGAAGAGGCGATACTTGAAGCCAACAAGGATATCAACCTTCTTACCCTTATTGATTTCTCCAGAATTGAAAGTCACCTGGGGAAGTCCCTGCGAATCATCAACACCAACCGTCAGCTGATATTTCAGGGTTTTCTTGCGGATAAGCTTGTAAACCGAATGACCGGTTCCTTCCAGATTGATAATCACGACTACCTTGTTTCTCCGGTTTATGGAGGTTTGCTGGCCATCAGTCTGGTCCGCATGGGGAAAATCCCGGCAGAAGACCGGCATGGAGTTCAGATGGCTTTAAGTGAGCTCATCCTGAACTCGATTGAACATGGAAATTGCGGTATCAGCTATTCGGAAAAGAGCGATTGGATGGCTACCGGAGAGTCTATTTATGAACTGATTGCAGAGCGTTGCAAAGAACCGAAAATTGCCGGCCGCAAAGTAACCCTTAATTGGGATATTGATGATGAACTCTGTAAGTTCACCATACGGGATGAAGGTGTTGGATTTGATGTTCTGTCCTTCCGGGAGAAGCTGAAAAGTGATGCCAGAGACCGGCTTCACGGCCGGGGAATCATTATGGCTCAGATGGTTGCATCTAAACTGCTGTACAATAAAACCGGAAATCAGGTTTCACTGCAGATCAAGCTTCACAAGGATGTGGAAAATGCCGCACCTGCCGGATTCTCCGATGAAGAGGTAATACGGGTGAAGGCCGGGGATACTTTGATGCGCTCAGGTGAGTTCGGGGACTGTATCTACTATATCTCCAGCGGTAAGTACACGGTTTATCACCGGGGTAACCCGGTAGGCAGGATTACTCCTGCAGATATTTTTATGGGAGAAATGGCCTTCTTATTGAATAATGCCCGAAGTGCGACAGTTGTTGCCGATACCCCGGGTCAGGTTATAAAAATCCCGAGAAAGTCTTTTATTGAAGTTGTGAAGAACTACCCTCAGTACTCAATTTTTCTCTCGAAGATACTTGCTCAGAAACTGGTGAGATCCAATGAGAGTGTTGCCGCTGAGCATACGGCATCACAATCCCTGCATAGTGATTGCGATGATACCGACCCTGATGTGCTGGAAGTGTAATGACACTATGAAATCCTGAATATCCTTCAGTCCGGGGAATAAGCATCCGGATCAGGCTTTGTCTTCTTGTTTCTCCTCGATAATCGCCAGTTTGAGGTCGGCCAGCTGGTCTGCATCCACAGGGGAGGGACTGTTGTCCATAGGGCTGATTCCCTGGGTGTTCTTGGGGAAGGCAATCACATCCCGGATTGTATTCATCTGGGCCATTACCATTACCATTCGATCGAAACCAACAGCCAGACCGGCGTGGGGCGGGGCTCCGTAACGGAAGGCTTCAAGGAGGAAGCCGAAGCGTTCTTCCGCCTCTTTTTTCGGGAATCCGACAATATCGAAAACCCGGCTTTGTATGGCCGGATCGTGGATACGGACCGATCCTGATGCCAGCTCGTTTCCATTAAGCACCATGTCGTAGAGGTCTCCCAGAACTTCCCCGGGATTCTCCTCCATTGTATCCAGGAACCTTTCCTGGGGCATGGAGAACATATGGTGAGCTGGCTCCCAGTTTCCGGTCTCTTCATTTTTCTCAAAGAGCGGGAAGTCAATTACCCAGCAGAACTTGAACTCTTCGGGTTTTGTCAGCCCCAGATCGGCGCCGAGCTTTACCCGGACAGCTCCCAGGGATGTAACTGCGGTTTTCCAGTCCGATCCCATCAGAAGAATAAGATCTCCTTCTTTTGCATCCAGATTGTTCTTAATTGCGGCAGCCTGTTCGGTGTAGAACTTTGAAACACCGCCGTCTAAACCTTCTGCAGTTACTTTCATCCACGCAAGACCCCTGGCCCCCCGGGATTTGGCAACGTCCTCAAGTTCACTTATCTTCTTTCGGGAATAGACCTCGGCTGCAGCGGGTACAACCATGGCTTTTACCGTGCCACCGGATTCCAGAACAGATTTGAAAACCCCGAACTCAGAGCCGGACACAAAAGGTGCAAAATCCTGGAACTTCATATTAAAACGGAGGTCGGGCTTATCAGAGCCGTAATTCTCCATAGCTTCCTGCCAGGAGAGCCTGGGGAAGGGAGTGGGTACATCGACATCAAGCACATCTTTAAAGGTTTTCACCATCATGCCTTCAACTGTTTCAAGCACATCATCCCGGCTGGCAAAACTCATCTCCAGGTCGATCTGTGTGAATTCCGGCTGGCGGTCTCCCCGGGCATCTTCATCCCGGTAACATCGGGCAATCTGGTAGTAGCGGTCGGTTCCCCCGGCCATGAGTATCTGCTTGTAGAGCTGGGGGGACTGGGGCAGGGCGTAAAAACGGCCCGGATTTACCCGGGACGGTACGAGGTAGTCCCGGGCGCCTTCGGGAGTGGATTTAATGAGAGTGGGTGTTTCCACTTCCCAGAAGCCCTTATCGGTGAGGTAATTACGGACCGCCCAGGTGGCATCATGACGCATTTTTATTCTGTCCTGCATCCCCTGAGTTCTCAGGTGCAGGTAGCGGTATTTCAGGCGCAGATTCTCGTTGGGCTCCTCTTCACTATCAACCATGAAAGGCAGGGGCAGGCAGCTGTTGAGTACTTCCAGCTCTGAAACCGCCAGTTCCACCTCACCGGTGGCCATGTCTTCATTAACCATGCCCTCAGGCCGGGCCCGGACGGTGCCCACAGCGGCAACGCAGAACTCCATCTTCAGTTCCGATGCAGTGTTTCTCAAGTCTTCTGAGGCTTCCTCATCAATCACAACCTGGGTAATACCGTATCGGTCCCGAAGGTTGATGAAATGGACACCGCCATGATCGCGGTTTCTGTGAATCCAGCCGTTTAGGGTGACGGTCTTTCCGACATCGCCGATGGTGAGTTGTCCGCAGTTGACGGTTCGCCTGTTCTTTTCCATAAAATGGAATCTACCACGGAGAGGGTTTTGGGTGAAGATGGGGCAGTGGCTGTCTTACCTCATCACGGTAAAACTTTTTCTGCCGCTCAGCAGATTGAAAACCGGAATAAACATCAGCACCAGCCCTATGGAAAGGCCCATCAGAAGTATGCTGTGTCCACGGGCGATCTGATAAAAGAGTGTCGCAACACTCCAGGCCAGAACTGTGAGATACACGACAGCCAGAGCTCCGAATTTCGGCCCGATTTCCCTAATCATCGCTCCCATGGCCGCAACACAGGGAATGTAAATGAGAACGAACAGCAGGTATGCGTAGGCCCGAACCCAGTCATTTCCAAATGAGTTCTGCATGGCGGTAAAGGTGTTGTCCTTGGGATTGGTCTGTCCAACGGCGGCGTTGCCTCCGAAAATACCGGAAAGTGCCCGGGGAATGGATTTGAATGCGTCCTCCAATGATTCTGAGAGGGAGAACGCTTCATTATTTTCCATATCTGCAGTACCGGTATTACCTGATTCTCCTGCGGCAATCTGGCCGTAAAGGCTGTTGATCGTTCCAACAATCGCCTCTTTGGCAAAAATCCCGGTTATCAGTCCGACGGTGGCCGGCCAGTTTTCTTTTTCAATACCCATGGGGGTAAACACAGGTGTGATGGTTCGGCTTATTTCGGCAAGCACGGAGTTCTCTCCGTCTTCATTGCCGAAGCTGCCGTCTGTGCCCAGAGAATTGAAAAACGAAAGAATCAAAACCGCAATAATTATTACCTGCCCCGCTTTGGTGATAAAAACTTTTAACCGGTTCCAGGTTCTTATCATAATTGTCCTGATTTGAGGCGGATGGTATGGGGGCAGCTCCATCGCAAAATGGGTTGCTTCTCCCTTAAATAATGTATTTTTAAGTAAAAATCCCGTGGTTACAGCCATCAGAATTCCGAACAGATACAAGCTTACCACCATGATTCCCGAGTAACGTCCGAAGAACGCTGCACCGAACAGGGCATATACAGGCAGTCGGGCACCGCAGGACATGAAAGGCGTCATAAATACGGTGAGGTATCGGTCTTTTTTATTCTCCAGAGTTCTGGTGGCCATAATTGCGGGCACTGTGCAGCCGAAACCGACAAGCATAGGTACAAAAGCCTTTCCCGGGAGACCTATCATTCTCATAAAGCGGTCCATTACATAGGATGCCCGGGCCATGTAGCCGGAGTCTTCAAGCAGGGAGAGCATGAAGAACATTGTAAATATAATGGGAATAAAAGTTGCAACTGTCTGTATGCCCCCGCCTACTCCGTTGGCAAGAAGGACGCTGAGCCATTGAGGAATTCCCATTTTATCCAGGAGAACTCCGAAGCCGTCGACAAAAATGGAACCGAATAGAATATCAAAGAAGTCGATAAAAGCACCGCCGATTCGGGTTACAACCCAGAACAATAGAAATATTACGGCAAGGAACGTTGGAACCCCCAGCCACTTATTCAAGACGAGCTGGTCTATCTTGTCGGAAAAAGCTTTGTTTGATTTCCTTTTTTTTGTACAGGAATCAGTTATGGATGTAATCAGCTCATATTTTGTTTCGGCAATAACAATATCCGGAGTGTCTCCCCTTATCTCCTCAATTTCCTTCATCCCGGTTTTTATCTCATCTTTGCTGAGGAGTCCCTCCGAGAGGATTCTCTCTGTTGTCTCTTCATCTTCTTCAAAAAGAAGAACAGATGAAAACCGTGGATTATCACCAAGTTTTCCCGACCATTTTTGAATAACTTTTTCCACTGATTCGGGGTAGGTAACGATAAAATTCGGAATGGTTTCATTTCCCAGAGTTTCTCTGATGGTTCGGCGGATATCTTTGATATCATCACTGTTCAATGCACTGATGCTGATAACGGGGATGCCCAGAGCTTTTGATAACTTTGAGGTATTAATTCTGATACCTCGTCTTGAAGCAATATCCATCATGTTCAACACGAGAATGATGGGTATCCGCATTTCCAGCAGGGTGAGGGTGAGAAAAAGGTTCCGCTCGAGGTTTGAGGCATCGGCGATGTTCACCACAAGATTGGTTTTCCCCGAGAGCATAAAATTCCGGGCCACCAGTTCATCCTCACTGACGGCGTTTAATGAGTAAATACCCGGAAGATCGACAACTTCTATCGAGTCTGCCCCAAGGAGCTTCCCGGTTTTTTTTTCTACAGTAACACCGGGCCAGTTCCCGATGTGCTGGGTGCTCCCGGTAAGACCGTTGAACAGAGTTGTTTTCCCGCAATTCGGATTGCCGACAACGGCGACTGTGGTTTTATTCATCAGCGGACAAAAACCTTCTCGGCCATACCACGGCCCAGTACAACCTGTCGGCCCATAACGGATAAAAGCATGGGGTTTCTTCCGGCCCGGCGGATAATCGTAACAGGGACACCGGGAATCATTCCCAGATCCATTAGTTTTTTCCGAGCATTCCGCCCGCCGTCGATTCTTGTTATCACAACTTTACTGCCATCTGATACTTCATTCAAACCCATCAGCGTGCCCCTGCGACAGAGTGTTTTTTACTGCTCATATAGTTTGCCGGGGAAGCAAGATTTCCCGGTGAAACATTGTTTGTTTTACAAAACCGGGCAAAAGCTTCTCCCCAGTTTGCTTCGATTGCTGTATCGGTGGATATAAACTTCATGAATTGAAGGAATCGAGCCATCACTTCCGGAGACATCGTATGTTCCAGTCTGCAGGCCGTTTCATTGGCGGCTTCCCTGTCAACTCCAAGTATGTTGACAAAAAACCCCCGGAATACCTGATGCGTCTCAGATAAACGGCGGGCTTGTTTGAAACCGGGTTCTGTAAGAGAAATGACTCCATAAGGCTCATAATTAATAAACCCGGAATCCCTCAGGCTTCTTAAAGCCACAGTTACAGAAGAGTTTTTTACATTGAGCCGTTGGGCAATGTCTTTCACTCTTACCCCGCCTTTCACATCGATGATGTCATAGATGGCTTCCAGGTAATCTTCCAACGCCTCAGTTAAGTCTTTACTCATAATACTTCACTCTGGTAATACTTTTAGTCCACTCTAATAATACGAGTTAATCAACATTATGTCAATAGAACGGGTAGAATTCATCCACAGAAAGGGGTACAGACGGGTTGAACAGCTTCAGGAACTTATCAGTTTAATGGAACCCTTAAAGTGAAAACATAATTAAGAATAAAGAGAAGTCATGCTCTCTTCCAGAATAATTTTGTGGGGAAAGTTGACAATAACAATGAGACGATGTATTAATTAAGCAACTGTTTAAGCGTGTGGAGTTTTCAATGGCTGATAATGCACAGGATGTCTGTTCTGAATATGGTGTTTCTGTAGAAGAAGATGCGGCTCGTCTCCGGGATTCCCTGTTGGAAGTGGCAGGTTTATCAGAACTGTTCAAGGTTCTCGCAGATGAAACCCGTACTCGAATTCTTTTCCTTCTCTCAAAAAGGGAACTCTGTGTCTGCGATCTGGCTCTGATTCTTGAAATGAGTCTTCCGGCTGTGAGCCATCACCTCCGGCTGTTGAAAGTGATGCGGCTGGTTGCCTATAGAAGAGAGGGTAAGCAGGTATTTTACCGTCTGGATGATGAACATGTTGTTGAGCTGATTTCGGTGGCAGGGAAACATTTCGGTGAAATGAGAGAAACCGGAGGCCGCAATGACTGATGTCTTGAAAACTGAAAAAAATATCAGATATGAGTTAAGCGGTGTTGACTGCCCCACGTGCGCCATCGGGATAGAACAGGCTCTTCACGGGAAAGACGGCCTGGAAACTGCGGTAGTTGACTTTGCCGGAGGGGCCATCAGATTCAATCCGGTTTATGAAGAAACGGTAATCTCTGTTTTGAAAGATGTAGAACCCAATGCCCGGATAAAAGCTTCCTCTGCTGCAGAAGTCCTGCCGGATGCCGATACATCAACGATAAATAGAATATTCAGTTTTATACCGTTAAGGCTTCTTTCCTCTTTAGTGCTCTTTGCCCTCGGTCTTACAGCTCTGAGTCTGGAGCTGGGAACACCCTGGCCGGAATGGATACTCTTTGCTGCCTCTTATGCTCTTGCCGGTTATCCGGTGGTCTTCGGTGCCGTCCGGAACATTCTCAAAGGGCGTATCATTGATGAGTTATTTCTCATGACCGTGGCAACTATCGGAGCCTTTGCCATTGGTGAGCTCCCTGAAGCCGCCGCGGTGATGTTGTTTTACGCAGTGGGTGAAGCGTTGCAGGACAGGGCTGTTTCCCGATCCCGGGATGCCATTCGCGGGACTATGGCCCTGCGTGTGAGTACGGCTCGTCTGGTATCGGACAATGAAGTTCGTGAAGTCTCCCCAGAATCTGTGGGAATCGGCAGCATTATTGAGATACTTCCCGGTGATTCTGTTCCTTTGGACGGTATGGTAACCGAAGGTGAGTCCTGGGTGGATACTTCGGCATTAACCGGGGAATCAGTGCCCCGGAGAGTTTCCCCGGGAGATACACTTTCAGCAGGCTTTATTAATGAGGACGGTCGAATCAGGCTGCAGACAACAAAGGAATACGGTGATAGTGCCATTGCCAAAGTCAAGAAATTACTGGATGAGGCTTCCTCCAGAAAATCTAAAACAGAAATGGTTTTAAGCCGGTTTGCCGCCATCTACACTCCGGTTGTCGTCGGCCTGGCCGCACTTCTTATTTTTATTCTGCCCCTCTTTTTCGATTGGACGTTTTCCGATTCGACTTACAGCGCCATGATATTACTGGTTATTTCCTGCCCGTGCGCTTTGGTTGTATCTGTTCCACTGGCTTATTTTGCAGGTATCGGCCGGGCTTCCCGGGATAAAACGCTGCTCCGGGGATCGGATATCCTTGACGGACTCAGCAGGGTAAAAACCTTTGTTTTTGACAAAACAGGTACTCTAACCGAGGGGGATTTCCGTCTTCAGTCAATTGTACCCGCCGGGGATTGGGATTCTGAGTCTCTTCTGGAAACAGCCGCTGAGGTTCTTACTCTCTCCAACCATCCGATTGCCCGGTCTGTCCGTGATGCATGGGGTGGTATTACCGAGTCTGATGCGGTTGATTCATTCAAAGAAATAAAGGGAAAAGGTGTTATGGCTGAAGCCGGCGGCAGAAGAATCCTGGCGGGCAGTTCCACTCTTCTGCTTCAGGAGGGAATCTCATCTCCAAACCCCGAAGAGCCCGGCAGTATCGTTCATCTGGCGGTTGGCGGGAAATATGCCGGTTATCTGTTACTCTCTGATTCCATCAAACAGGATAGTGCTGAGGCAATTTCCGAACTTAAAGCAATGGGTACCCGGCATCTGGTGATGCTTACAGGAGACCGTAAGGACCGGGGAGAACAGGTGGCTCGCAGCCTGGGAATTGATGAGGTGAAAAGTGAACTTCTGCCGGAAGGGAAGATGGCGGCCCTTGAAGATATTATTACCCGTTCTCCGGAAGATGAAGGTGTTGCCTTTATAGGGGATGGTCTGAACGATGCCCCTGTTATTCTCAGAGCTGATATCGGTATGGCCATGGGGGGATCGGGAACCGATCTGGCGATTGAGTCTGCGGATGTTGTATTCATGGATGATAATCCCATCAGAATCCCCCGGTTGATGAACCTGGCCCGGTTTACCCGGCGGATCGTGATTGGCAATATTGTTTTTGCCCTTGTTATCAAACTGGGTTTTATGGTGCTGGGTGTATTTGCCGGACTGCCGATGTGGGTGGCTGTTATCGGTGATGTCGGAGTTTCCATTCTTGCCGTTCTGAACTCTCTGAGGATTCTTTACGGATACAAGAGTAATATAGTAATAAAAAAGACGATTTGATATAGTAACAATATGAAAAGATTATCAGCGGTTCTGTTTTTATCATTGATTTTTATTTTGTCGATTACTGCCCGTGGGTCTGAAGAGATTCCCGGGAGTGAAACTGTAAGTGTTCATCTTGTGGTTCCCAACGGAGCCACCCTGGTTCCCATTGCTCTTCTGGATGGAAAATCCATATCAGAGGGATTTGATGTCGAGTTGGAAATAATCAAATCTTCGGATCTTCTGGGGGCTAAACTGATTTCAGGAGAAGCGGATTTCGCCGTGATACCCAGTAATCTGGCCGCTATAATGGCCAACAAGGGTACGGGTCTCCGAATTGCCGGTCCTGTCATATGGGGTCTTTCGTACATCGTTACATCGGAAAACCTGAAGGGATGGGACGATTTAAGAGGGAAGAGTGTTCCAATGATAGGCCGGGGCCTTACGCCTGATATCACCTTCCGGCATCTGCTGGAGGTGAACGGACTGAATCCGGATGAAGATCTGGAGATAGTCTATGTCTCCGCTGCTACGGAACTGGTTCCTACCTTCCTGACAGGCCGGAGTACGGTGTCCATGATGCCGGAACCAATGGTTACCACGGTTCTTTCCAAAAAACCGGATACACGAATTCTTGTGGATATACAGGAAGAGTGGAGGAAACTGTACGGTTCTTCATACCCTCAGGCTTCTCTGGTTGTTTCCGGTGATTTTGCCGATAAGTATCCGGATTTTACCGATGAATTTATCCAGGCTTTTTCTGCATCGGTTGATGCAGCGAAGGCAGACCCTGAAGCAGCCGGGGCCGCGGTTTCAGCCCTGGTACCCGAATTGAATGCCGGAATCATTGCCGATGCCATTCCCAGGATGAACCTTGATTTCATGGCAGCTGCCGATGCCCGGGGAGCACTTGAAGATTATTTTGAGGTGTTGAAAGCTTTTAACCCGGCCACGATCGGGGGTAAAATGCCTGTAGATGATTTCTACCTTCCGTAAAAGGCTCTGGATTACTCTCTCGTCTCTCACCGGAATTCTACTCTGGAAGATTGCATCTTTCATTGTGGCCAGAGAAATTATTCTACCGTCTCCGGAAGCAACTCTGATGTACCTGTCGGGGATGTTCCGGGAGGCCGGTACCTGGCTTGCTGTAGTGGCCACTATGCGAAGGGTTCTGTTCGCATTTCTTATGAATATGGTTTTTGCCCTTACTCTGGGGGTCGCATCAGGTTTTTCTTCCGGGATTTATTACGCTTTGAAACCCCTGGTTACCGTTATGAAAGCAGTCCCCACTATGGGTGTGATACTGCTGTCTCTCATCTGGTTTAATTCTGAAACGGCTGTCGTGTTTGTATGTACCCTGATAGTTTTCCCCGTGCTTTATTCATCTGTAGTTTCCGGAATACAGCATCTGGACAACAAACTGCTTGAAATGCACCGGCTTTTTCAAATCAAATGGCCGAAAACTCTGTTTCATTTTGTACTTCCATCCCTGCGGCCGTACCTGATTGCCGGTGTGATGTCCGGTCTGGGACTGTCCATGAAAGTGATAATTGCAGCCGAGGTTCTCAGCCAGCCGAAAACGGGTATCGGAACAATGTTTCAGATTGAACGTGCCAGACTCAATACCACAGGAGTATTTGCCTGGTCTCTACTGGTAATCCTTTTAACTGCCGGAATGGACGTATTGTTTTCAGTCGTGAAAAAACACTATGGAAAAAGGGATAGAGGATGATAATCCTTAAGGGCGTGAATAAACGCTTCGGTGAAAAACGGCTCTTTGAAAACCTGGATTTTCATGTTTCACCAGGAACCGTGAACTGTCTGATCGGCCCGTCAGGGTGTGGTAAAACAAGCATTTTGAATCTGATGTCCGGTCTGCTTCCGCCGGATTCAGGAGAAGTGATCTCCAGCGGCCGTATCTCCTATGCTTTTCAGGAAACCCGTCTGCTGCCCTGGGAAACTGTCAGGGATAACGCCATGTACGCCATGAGCCCACGACTCAACAGAATGGAGCGGCTTGAAAGAACCGGTGAACTATTGAACCAGCTGGAACTCAGTGAAGCCTCTCAGCTTCGGCCGGGGGAGATAAGCGGTGGAATGGCCCGGAGGGTTTCTCTGGCCAGGGCTCTTCTTGCTCCCCATGATATACTGCTGATGGATGAGCCACTTTCCTCCCTGGACCCTTATCTTCGTTCCGGGATAGTAGAATCTCTTCGCCCGATGCTTCAGGGAAAGTCTGTTGTACTTGTTACCCATGATTATGTGACAGCAACGGCACTTTCTGATCGGGTGTTTTACCTTTCCAGACCGCCGGTGCATATTACAGAAGTCAAAAAAAATGATATTGAGGGAACGCTTGAAGAGATTAATTCAGAATAATCCGGCTGTAACTGTTCATGCCCCTTTTAGTAACCGACACCCGCAGATTTGACATTCGCCGGATCGAAAGCATGGCAGGGGGTAACCGCGTGAACCGCTTCGCAGTCCGGGCAGTTTGATTCGAAATTAACCATCTCAAAGCTGGAACCGCAGTTGCCGCATTCAACTTCCATTGACATGGGCAGGGGCTGTGCTGCAAATCCCATCATTCGAACTTTATCCACCACTTCTTTTCCATCGTTGAACGATGCCGCACATCCGTCGTGTACACTCATAATACTATCCTTTTATCAGAATTTCACCCGCTCTCAAGCGGGTTCTGTAGGCGAGTACAGTTCGGTCCAGCTCTTCAAGAGTGGAAAGAATCGTACGTTCTTCTTCTGTTGTTTCAATCACCTTTGCTATTCCGCCGTTTTTGATGACGATGCGGCGGTGGGCCATCAGGGCCAGTATGGGATCGTGGGTGGCCATCAGGACGATTTTCTCTTCGGAAAGCAGCAGGTTCAGAGCCCGTTTTCTGTCAATCCCGGCATTTTCTATCTCGTCGATGAGAATGATGGGGGAGCGGCTGAGTATGGCGGTATCCGCAATCATCAGCGCCCGTGACTGGCCTCCTGATAGACTGGTGATGGGGGTTTCTTCACTGAAACTTTCACCGGCAAGCTTGTTGGCCTCGGTAATGATGCGTTCAACCACTTCTCCGGGATTCTCAACCAGACGGCTTTCAGCGTGGAGTTCAATAAACTCCCTGACATTCAAATCCATTACGAAGTTCATATTCTGGGACAGCTGGGCCACCAGCTTCTTGGAGGTGGAGAAGCGCCAGGTGGAGTCAGGAACATCTCCGTTTATAAGGATGCTTCTGGCCGTCGGTGTATCGGCCTGGGCCACCCACTCAATATCCCCCAGAAGCCGGCTTTTTCCCGATCCCGTGGGTCCGACAATGGAAATCACCTCACTTTTCCTGATAACAAGAGAATCAAAGCCTTCTTTTTCTCCTGATTTATCAGTCCCAGGAAGAATGGTGAGAGAATGAACTTCGTTGTCCTCATTGAGGAAGGCGAGCATCTGATTGATGAACTCGGCGGTCTGCTTCATCAGCAGGTCCGGGTCTATAGCCCTTTCCTCCTGCTCCTCCTCATCAAACTCTCCAAACATCTGGTTCAATGTGGAATCATCACGTCCTTCAAAATCAAGGCCGTTTTCTCTGAAGAAACTGGAGAGGAAGGGATAATCTTCCAGCAGCGATCCTATATGTCTGTCGGCAATCTGGTTCCGGCCTATCATTGTCTGTTCTCCAGATTTATCTTTCTCACATTCCCCATCTGATAACTTTCACCGATTCGTGTTTCACCCAGGCAGTAGGAGCAGAGGGCTGATGGCATGGTGAACCGCAGCTCCCTTCCCACAAGGGTATCCACGGAGTTCTTCTCGTCATGAAGCAAAGTGCTCAGTTCAAAACTCCCCTGACCGGTAAGACCGTTGATATTCATGATTACAGCAGAGGGATTAACCAGATTCACCCGGGAGGCAAAAACTTCCCTTTCTGCCTGGCTGACGATATCCCCCTTTGTGATTACAACGATATCCGCTGATTTCAGCATGGGTCCGATTTTTTTCGGGGTGTTCACACCGCTGAGGTTGTCGATAACGCAGACGGCTTTAATCTCCTTGATGTAGGGAGAACAACGGTTGCAGAGTCCCGCAGATTCACTGATGAGCAGATCAAAACCCTCTTTTATCCCCCATTGGGTAACTTCCTCGACGTTGCTGATAAAGTAATGATCCGGGCACATCGCCCCGGATAACCCCTTTTTCACCGGGATACCGGCTTTTTCGTAGAGCACATCATCATCGGTGTACAGGCAGTCGAACTTCACCACACCGACTTTCAGACCCCGCCGGGTGAGGGCTTCGATTGTTTTCAGGATTACCGAAGTTTTCCCCGAGGAGGGGGGGCCTGAAATTGTAACGAGGTTCACTTTGAGGCCTCATTGAACAGGGTTTCACAGTGAGCTATCAGTTCCGTGAGATCGTTGGCGGAGATATAATCCCAGCCCAGCCACATGAATTGATTTTCTTTCTTCAAGTGGTTATCCACGTCAGGATGGGTGCTGGGGAACAGACCCTGGTTGGCCAGAACGTCCCCGATTTCCCGGGATGCAAAAAAATCAACCACCGGCTGCAGTCTCTCTCTCTCAGCGGTTTTGGCCAGCATGAAGATAGGGCTGATGATAGCCCCGTCCTTCGGCCAGACGGCTTTCAGAGAGCTGCCTTCCTTCACCATTTTGGTAAAAAAGTAAGGCATGATTGTTATAGCCGGTTTGTTCTGTTTCTTCCTCTCGCTCTTCACCATTTGAGAGGGGTGCATGGATTCCAGCAGGCTTCTGCCCAGGGCACGAACTCCCTCATCGCCGTATTTCTTGTGGATGTTCAGGAGTATCCCGTTAAAGAGGTCGAAATCTCCCACCGGGAGAGAGACGTTTTTCTCATAAATCGGAGAGAGAATGTCTTTCCATGTTTCCGGTATGGGGCGTCCTTTCAGCTCATCGGTGTTCACCAGGAATACCGCGGGTACTACGGAGATGATGGAATACTGACCTTCGGGGTCTTTGATGTTTAAACCGTCAAAATCGGGGTTGAACTTTTCGTAGCCTGAAATGTCGGTGAAGGCGCCTTTCTGCCGGAATCTTCCTATCTTTCTTTTATCGAAAAACATATCGAAACCGGCTGAAATAAACAGATCGGGAAGTTCAAGGTCATTTTCAACTCCCTCCAGATTCTCCTCCACCCAATCAAGACCCATGGAGGCCGCTTTAAGTTCATGACTCACCGGTTCAAGACCCTCATCAGTACGCTGTTTTAGAAAATCGTTCCACTTCTCCATCAGAGGGAGGCGCACCGGACAGGGCAGCAGCCCGACAAC
>QNBK01000002.1 GCA_003644105.1 Spirochaetota bacterium
GAAATTTGCAAAGTCCGTTACCCAATAAACGTAGTTTTTAAACGTTTCGGGAAATAAACTCATTGAAAAACCCATACCATAGATAAACTGACTGCTGAAGCTTCCCCTGTTCAGCATCTGCCATCCGATGGTTGCCGTTGTAACCGCCGGCATCCCGAAGAAGTTCCCTCCGTAAGTTGCAGCCAGGTAAAGTTTCGCACTGTTGCGATTCTGAACGGGATTGTAAAACTCGAAATCCCCACCCAGGGCCAGAGCAGTTCCGCCGCTTTTGGTTATTTGAAATTTACCACCGATAACAAAATTCTGCAGATCCCCGTTATTCATCTGCATTAATCCCGAAACTTCAAATTTCTGAAACAAGCTCACTGAGAAACGAGGTAAATGATCGAAATTCTGTCCCCCGCCCCAGACAAATCCGTATCCGATATCCACACCGACTTTGGGTTTTTCCCATGCAACATGGGCATCAGGTACGACAATAAGACCCGTAGAGCCATTGAGGGTCATGCCGTTAACCGCACCAGCTGAAACATTCTGAGCGAATGCCCCGGATGCGGCCAATGAAGCAATCAGCACTGCTGCAATAACATACTTTTTCATTTATTACTCCAAAAGCTATAACTTAATCTAAAGGGTAACGCCTGATTCCTTATGTCCGCAAGGACGGCAATCACCTCTGATACTGTAACTGAGTATAATTTTCACTTTTAAGGGTAACTATGAAAGAAAAAATCCCGCCGAAAAGCAGGATTATTCCACTTATATATGCAACTGTCATCTCCAAGGGTAATCGAAACCCCGTTAACGGGATGAAAAAACACCCGGCTATGGATACCTTTATTCTTCTTTGTATCTAAAGTTATACTATAAATAGAGAAAACGCAACTGCCTGTCTATCAGTGTTCCCGGATGTTTACTGATATACCCCAGAAACTGGGGGCATTTTACTGCCAAAATCCACTGACACCTGGAGGGCGTTTTATGGCATTCATAGTCTTTCCCGGGAAACTGCTGTTTTCGAGACAGCAGCTATGTCTACGTCATAAATATAATCGATTGAGTATGTATTATTTATGGTTCTGTGTAAACTGGCCCAATGGTGAAGATTGAGATAGACGACCGTGGGCCACGGTATCCCGGTGAACCAGGTAGCCCAGCCGGACTAAAATCAGTCCTGCCAATTGTCACAGTTGCACTGGCGGTGGCTTTTTCCCTATTCGGCGATATGGCGATATACGTCGTCCTGCCTGTACACTATGCCCAACTGGGACTGAGTGCCCTCCAAGTTGGCATTCTGCTATCGGCCAACCGGTGGGTGCGACTCATAACGAACCACTTCGCCGAGCGCCTCCTTCGGAAACACGGCCCCGCGGTACTCTTCCCGGCATCTCTGTTGGCTGGCTCACTCATAGCGGCGGCCTACGCCACAGCCCCAAGTTTTGTTGTCCTGCTAATCCTCAGGATCATATGGGGGCTCTGCTGGTCATTCATTCGACTCACAGGAGTAATGACCACCATTGGCATTGCCGGCACTCAGCATGCTGCAAGGAGCATGGGTGTATATACCGGCATCCTGCAGGTCGGATTTGTGGCCGGCACATTTGGTGCGGGACTGCTCTTTGATACCATGGGTTTCCAGACCATGTTTCTATTGACCGCCGCAATGTCCCTTGCAGCTATTCCGCCTGCAGTTCTAAGCAACCGCAGTTCTCAGAGCCACCTTGAAGCTCTGCAAGCAAGCGGATTTCGACGGGACCGAGGAACACTTCTCCTGGAAGCGCGCGGTTTCATCGTTTCCCTTGTTGGGCGA
This sequence comes from Spirochaetota bacterium, assembly GCA_003644105.1. Lineage (GTDB taxonomy): Bacteria > Spirochaetota > Spirochaetia > DSM-2461 > DSM-2461 > UBA2779. Next base: position 1,811 of record QNBK01000002.1, read on the forward strand.
GGACTAATCATGTCCACCCTTGGTTTTCACCTTCGCAGCCGTTACGGAGACAACGTAACAATTGGCTCGCTGGAAATCGGCATTACTACGATCAACGGCGCTTTGCTTGCTGCTCAGTATATTATCAACGCAATTGGCTCTCCACTCTTTGGAATCACCATCGATAGACAAGGATTAGGTAGGATGCAGATCGTAGCGTTTGGGGTGGCTGGCACCTCTCTTCTTCTCGCCAGTCAGCTGCAATCCAGTTCGCTGCTTATTCCCTTAGTCATTGTCTTCTTCATGGGCGCTTCAGCCTCCCGGCTTGCTGTCGAATCCCAAGCTGCCATCGCAGGGTCCCGTTCATATTCTGGTCTGGCCACCGCTACTGACCTGGGTTCCGCGTTGGGTCCAGTGCTAGGATGGCTAGGCATCGATATGGGGCAGTCAAGCCCGGTGTTCTGGGTTGGTGGTGGACTGTTCATCGTTGGCGCTATCTTCACGGCCATTTCCCCGCCTTCGATCACTAAGCATAAGAGATGACTCAGCATGCCCAGCTCCGTGTCGATACCTGTTCAGCCTATTTCTGCAATCCACGTAGTCCGTGGTAACGCGGGACTAATGAGAACACCAATGGCTTATTGCGCCAGTATTTTACCAAAGCTTGCCGTAGAGTTCTTCCAGGATAGCTCCCATCCTGATACCAGCTCATAACAATTAACAGCGCTTCGTCCCTTTTTGTCTGTCCAGTTGATCTGGCTGAGAGCCTTTTACCAGTCACTTCGTTGAGAATTGAACCGTAATGAACCCCGTTGAAGCATTTATAAACAGCAAACCGGCCCATCTCCCACCCTTCGATGTGCGTCTATCTGACACTCATCTGACAATCAGGTATTTGAGAGATACGCCGGTTTTCCGGTAGTATCGCATTTCCTTACACCGTAAGGAAATATTTAACATCTCCAGGGGTAATCGAAACCCCGTTGCCGGGATGAAAACCCGGTGTCCTAACCACTAGACGATGGAGACTTGTAACTCCGGTTTCCCGGATATTGAGCCGCAAAGGATTCGAACCTTTGACCCACGCCTTAAAAGGGCGTTGCTCTACCTACTGAGCTAGCGGCCCGCGAGGTAAGAATCTACCGATGGGATCGGTTTGTGTCAACGCCCGCAGTTAAAAAAAACAAAAAGTTTCAGATTAACTCCGCACCCGCTCCAATCCGACTTTGGCTTCTTCCAGGGAGGGCTTTAATTCCAGGGCTTTCAAGTAGGCTGATTCAGCTCCCCCGGCATCACCGTTCTGCTCCCTGGCGTAACCCAGTCTGGCCCACCACCGGGCTATTTGAGGGTTGTGGTACAGGGCCGTTGAAAAGGCGATATCAGCATGGTTGAACTCGGCCAGGCGAAGAAATATTTCCCCCATATAGTAGTAAACCGAATCAATCCTCTCGCCTGTAGGACTTAAGGAGATATACTCTTCAAAGAGGGTTATAGCTTCCAGGTTTCGTCCCAGATTGTAGAGCGCTTCAGCTTCAATTTCGACAATTCTGATATCATAGCGAACCTCATTCCGGGCCTGCCTGGCGTAGTTGAGAGCATTATCATATTCCCCGAGACGGAGATACGACCATCCGAGGACTGTGTAGGAATCCATCCGCCGTTTGGACTCATCTGTCCCCCTGTCATTTAACTCCTGAAGGCATACCTGTACAGCCTCGGAAAACTGTCCCTGCCTGTATAGCTCCAGAGCATCGGGTTTTGTCTGGGCTCCCAGAAATGATACTGCAAAAAAAGCTGTTAAAAAAAAGAGGGTTAATCGTTTCATACTGCATCGCCTTCAGGAGACCGCATCCGGCTTATTCCGTCAAAACGGCAGCCGGTATCCATAACAATTTTCGGAGCTGTAATATCCCCGATAACAACGGCATTCCCCTGAAGTTCAACCCGGGAACCGGCATTGATACTGCCTTTCACCTTTCCTCTGACAAAAACCGAATCGGCAACAATATCAGCTTTCACATCAGCATCAGGGGCAATGTACAAATCGCCGGTAGCCCGGATTTTTCCGGCATAACGGCCCTTTATCATGAGTTCTCTGGTGAAGGATGCTTCCCCTTCAAAACTGATATCTTCAGCGAGAACGGTATCCAGTTTGTTCTCATTCACCCTTTGTTCATGTATTTCCGCCATCACTCCTCCCGGGGTACTTCTATGGAATCGAATCTTTCTAACATAACGTTAATCGCCTGGTGAAGGTCCTGACGCATCAGGGCCGTATACGGGTTGTACTGCTGCAGGTCGACAAACAGTCTCCATGGATCGTTACAGGTTTGCCGGACGATGTCCAGCAGGTCGTGATAACCGGTGGTTCCGATGGAACTCCCTTTCAGATCGAGTTCTCCGAGAACCCGGCCGATAAAATGGGTAATACCCTGAGAGTAGGCGGCTTCCTCATCGTGCTGCTCCGGGGAAATCTCCACCACTTTCAGGCCCATGGAATTAAAGTAACCGCGCCAGAGGTCAATTTTATCATTCCCCATCCGCAGAGGTGAAAACACCAGGGGCAGTCCCTGAATGCCGTCTTTACCGGAATCCGGTCCGAACATGGGGTGGGTGGCCAGAATATCCACATCTGAAGGCAGGATTCTCATCATGGCCCGGGCAGGATGAACTTTGACTGAACAGGTATCCATCACCAGAGTGCCGGGCTTAAGACGGTGGGCAATCCGCCTGAGAACTTCTTCCACCGCCGAGATGGCGACACAGAGCACGATAACATCGGCACTGAGTAATTCATCTTCACCAACCCGGAGGACGCCCTCAGGCACAGGCCGGGACTCATCCCGGGACCAGCCGACGACAGAGTTGCCGGATCCTGAAAAATACTCAGATAACTGTTTCGACCAGAATCCGCCGAATCGGCCCAGGCCGTACACACCGATAATCATGGGAGAATAATACCATTGCCCACCCTCCCCGCTTCAACCCCGGGGTTACTTGAGTTATGATGAGCCTGAAAATCCTACAAGAAGAAAGATTGGGGAAATAAAAACCATGACATTCACCGAAAAAATGACTGAAAAAGCCCGTAATATGGGAAAAACCCTGGTTCTGCCCGAAGGCACCGAACCCAGAACACTGAAAGCGGCCCGGATTGTTACCGACGAAAAGATTGCCAAAATGGTAACTCTTGTGGGGGACACTGACGCTGTAGCAAAAGCGGCGGCGGAAGCGGGTATTAGCCTGAATGGGATAACCGTTGTGAATCCCTCTGAATCTCCAAAACTGGATGTCTATGCAGCCGAATACCATGAACTGAGAAAACACAAAGGGCTTTCTCTGGAGGATGCCCGTAAACGGATTACCGACCCCCTGCTCTGGGGTGCCATGATGGTGAAACTGAATGATGCGGATGCGATGGTGGCCGGAGCGGAGAATGCCACATCCAAGGTTCTTATCGCCGGTTTTACAATTGTGAAGACCGCCCCCGGGGTTAAATCGGCTTCTTCCTGTTTTGTGATGGATTTCCCTGATAAAAAATGGGGGAAGGACGGTCTGATGATATTCTCCGATTGTGCCACCATCCCCGAACCTACAGTGGCACAGCTGGCCGAAATTACTTTGGCATCAGCGGCGTCCTGCAGAACCTTCCTCCAGGTGGATCCGGCGGTGGCCATGCTTTCCTTTTCCACCAAGGGCTCGGCCTCCCATCCTCTGGTGGACAAGGTGGTTGATGCCCTGAAAATCGTAAAGGAAAAGGCACCGGATCTGAATGTTGACGGGGAAATGCAGCTGGATACAGCGGTGATTCCCGCTATCGGGGAGAAAAAAGCACCGGGGTCGCCTGTGGCTGGGAAAGCCAACACTTTGATTTTCCCGGACTTACAGGCGGGAAATATCGCTTATAAGATGGCCCAGAGGTTCGCCGGTGCCGGGGCTTACGGCCCCTTCCTCCAGGGCTTTGCCAAACCGATCAGCGATTTATCCCGGGGGGCCTCGATTGACGATATTGTAAAAACCTGTGCCGTTACCCTCACCCAGGCCGAGTAGGCGAAGTAAAAAAAATGAAAGTTGCACTTGTGGGATACGGTCGAATGGGTGTGGAACTGGAAGCGGTTCTGAAGACCCGGGGTCATGAGATAATCCGGAGAGTGGATGCTCTTGGGAACGGGGATGTTACGGTACTGGATTCAGCGGCCCTTGAAGGGGCTGAGGGGATTATCGAGTTTGCCCTGGCAGAGGGGATGCTGGAGAGAATCGCCATATACTCAGCGGCCCGGCTGCCGGTTGTAATCGGTACAACCGGCTGGGAGAGTCTTGCCGATAAAGCCCGGGAGATTTTTGAGGCCGGGGGAAATGCCGGGGGAAAGACCGAAAACGGGACGAAGACTGCTGCCGGCGCCAAACCCGGCGGGACGCCGGGAGCGGCTCTCCTGCGGGGAAGCAACTTTTCCCTGGGGGCCCACTTGTTCTTTCGGCTGACAGCCTTTGCCGCCACTCTGATTAACAAGGCCGATGAGTACGATGCGGCTCTGGTGGAGTATCATCACAATAAAAAGGCGGATTATCCTTCGGGAACCGCTATTACGGCGGCAGAGGGCGTTCTGGCCTCCCTTGACCGGAAAACCCATATACTGAAAGATCTCCCCGATGGGCCTGTTCCTCGGGAAGCACTTCAGGTGGCTTCGGTTCGTGTGGGTGCGGTGCCCGGAATTCACGAGATGCGGATGGATTCCCCTGCGGATTTCCTCACCATCCGCCACGAGGCCCGCGGCCGGGGGGGATTTGCCCTGGGAGCCGTGAGGGGTTTGGAATGGCTGCGGAACAAACAAGGCTGGCATGAAGCCGAAGAATTCATCGACGATCTGCTGATATAATACGAGAATGAAGGGAGAATGATTATGATTTCAGGAGTAATGACCGCGCTTGTAACCCCGTTCAAAGCGAATGGAGAGCTGGATCTTGAAGCGCTGGATAAACTGGTTGATTTTCAGATTGAGCATGGTGTGGATGCCCTGGTTCCCATGGGGACTACCGGAGAAAGTCCCACGGTGAGTCATGATGAGAATATGGAAGTTGTGGAACGGGTTATCCGCCGGGTGGATGGAAAGATTCCTGTAATTGCGGGTACCGGGTCGAACAGTACCGACGAGGCAATCAGGATGACAAAGATTGCCAGGGGCCTGGGGGCTTTTGCCAGCCTTCAGGTGGCCCCGTACTACAACAAGCCCACTCAGGAAGGCCTTTACCGGCATTTTACCACTATTGCCGATGCGGTAGACCTTCCTATGGTGATATACAATATCAAGGGACGCAGCGGCGTGAATATCGAAACTCCTACCCTGATGCGGGTGGCGGCCCATCCCAATGCTATTGCAGTGAAGGAAGCGTCTGGTGACCTGGGGCAGATGATGGATGTAATCAATTCCCGGCCGAAGGACTTTGCCGTATTTTCGGGGGATGACAACATGGCGGTTCCCCTGACATTGATGGGCGGTTCCGGTGTGATATCCGTAGCTTCGAACATCATACCCCGGTATATAGGGGAGATGATTGAAGCGGCCCGCAAGGGTAATGTGGAAAAGGCCCGGACCATGCATTTTGAGCTGTTGCCCCTGTTCAAGGGGATGTTTCTGGAAACCAATCCCCTGCCGGTGAAGGCCTGCCTGGCCCAGATGGGCCTCGTGGAACCTGTCTGGCGCCTTCCTCTCTGTCCGCCTTCGGAGGAAACTGAGGCGAAACTCAGAGAAATGCTGAAAGGCCAGGGACTGATATGAAAAGAACGCCCTGGGTTCTGCGGTAGGCTCAGAACATTTTTAATCCAAACAGCAAAAGGTTCATCTTTAAACGTCTGGACAAGCTGAGGGATTTCCGGGTATAGTCCGTCGTCGCAACAGGGGGAGGATTATTCCCTTTGACCCCTTTTGGAGGGCCGTGATAGTATGGCTTTCCACGCTTGTGGACTATAAGGAGGAGTATTGGCTGCTAAAGATATGCGGATCAACGAAGATATCCGCGTCAGAGAAGTCCGGTTAATCGATCAGGACGGCGAACAGGCCGGAATAGTGGCCACATCCGAAGCCCTTAATATGGCCCGGGAGTTGGATCTGGATCTGGTTGAAGTTTCGCCCCAGGCCAGACCGCCCGTTTGTAAACTTCTGAACTACGGTAAGTACAAGTACGAGCTGGAAAAGAAGGCCCGGGAGCAGAAGAAAAATGCCAGTCAGGTAAAGCTCAAAGAGGTGCGTATGCAGCCGAAAATTGAGACTCATGATATGGCCTTTAAAACCAAACATGTCCAGGATTTCCTGGATCAGGGAAACAAGGTTAAGGTAACCATTCGATTCCGTGGCAGAGAACTTGCCCATACGGAGCTCGGCAGGGTAAAACTTGATAAAATACTGGAACTTCTCACAGAAGACAGTTACAAAATTGACAGCCCCCCCCGAATGGAGGGTAGGTTTATGTCTATGATGCTCAGTACTAAGTCGAAAAGAACCTAGGTAAAGAGCTACATTTAAAATTAATAAGGATGGTTATGTATCATGCCTAAAGTAAAAACAAGGAAAAGTGCCGCAAAGCGATTTAAAAGAACCGCCACAGGCAAATTTAAGTACAAGAGTCAGGGAACAAGGCATATTCTCACGAAAAAGTCACCCAAGCGGAAGCGGAACTTACGGCACAAGGTTGTTGTCAGCAAAACCGAAGTACCCCGGTTGATGCGCATGCTTCCCTACAGCTAGAAATAAGGAATTAGGAGCTTAAAAAATGCCCAGAGCAGTAGATGGAACACGGCGTAAAGATCGCCGGAAGAAGGTTCTCGATAAAGCCAAAGGTTACTGGGGACGCCGCAGTAAACTAACCCGCGTCGCTAAAGATGCCGTCCGTAAGGCCGGTCAGTACGCATATCGGGACCGTAAGGTTAAAAAACGAGAGTTCCGCCAGCTGTGGATTGCCCGTATTTCTGCGGCAACCCGTGCTGAAGGCTTATCTTATTCACGTTTTATTAATGGTTTGGATAAGTCCAATGTTGAGATTAACCGCAAAGCTCTTTCCAATATGGCAGTAGAAGATCCTGCATCTTTTAAAGCCCTGGTGGAAACAGCCAAAAAGGGTCTGGAGAAATAGGAGACGCCAAATGATCAGCCTCGAGCAGGTAAGGCAGCTGGATATTCGTGTAAAAAAAGCTGTTACTACCGTTAAATCCTTGAGTACCGAGAATTCGGTTTTAAAACAACAGGTAAAAGAACTCGAGGCTCGTCTTGGGGAGTTGAGCAAAGAAGCTACTACCAGAAAAGCGGATGAAGAACAACTTGAAGTCAGCCTCCAGAGTGTTCTGGACGTCCTGGAAGAAGTGGATAGCGAAACATCAGGTATTGAACCTGAACCTCCTGCGAATAACGACATCATTGAGACAGTGGCAGAGCCCGATCCGGATGAAGAGGAAGTATTTTTTTCTCCGGAGAACTCGAAAACAGAAATCAATGATAAAAATAATCAAACCCCGGAACCGCCGGAATCAGAAGAACCCGATTCTGAAACAACCGTTCCTGAAGTTCCGATTGTGCCTGAGCCTGTAACGGAAGAAATTGCTGATGAAACCGAAATAGAAGAGTCTGAGGCAGAACTGCCAACTGATGATGCACCTGCTGATTCTGAGAAGACTGATGCTGAAACTGTTCCGGAAAAACCTGCCGCTGAAGAGGAAGTCTCACCCGAGGAACCTCCTGAAATCATTAATCTGGACTCGGAAAAAGAAGATGAGGGTTTTCAATCCGAGTTTGATATTTTCTGATGGCCGGGGGAAGCCGGCTAAACATCAGTGTTCTGGGAACTTCTTTCTCCATACGGGCTGACGAAGATGAAGCCTATTTGAAACGAATACTCTGGTATCTGGAAAAGAAAATCGATGAAACCAGACAGAGAACACCGATAGCCGACCCCATCAAGATTTCAATATTAACCAGTTTTTACATTATCGATGAACTCCTCAGAGAAAAGGCAAAAGACGGCAGAGAAGTGGCTCTTCCCGAAGAGTCAGAGGAAATGGAACGTATTGCTTTGAGACTGATATCAGAAATTGATAATGCTATCGATGGAAACCACGATTAATGAAATATAAATTGTCCAATGAGTCATCATCGGTTTTTTATACATCTTATTAATTGACTCAACTGCAATACCCCCGTAAAGTCGAGAGTACATGGCCATAGTTACGAGCCAACAGATAAATGAATATTACGATAAGTACGCCAGAATCGACGTTACGTTTACTAAAGAAATTAACGATTCCCTGCGCCTGGTCCGAAATCAGATCTTCCTTAAGTTTAAAGGCGGACAGCGTCAGTGCATTATTTACTCCACCTCTCTTGTTGAAGCAAAAATTGTTGTTGCCCTGACTGATGAGCTAATCAAAAGTCTGCAGAATGACAATCTTGTAGCTCTCCGGTTTTGTTTCCTCAAAGAGGACAGGACTGATACCTACAGTTTTTTTGTTCAAAGCCGGGTGGCTGGTATGACCCAGTACGACAAAGAACGAAACCTGTTTTTCGTTCAGCTCAGCTTTACCCAGCGGCCTCCCGGCGATCTTATAGAAACTCTCGGAAACCTTCTGGAGGCAAATATCAATGCCGCAAGACGAAGTGATGAACGCGTTATTATAAACCAGGAAAGCCTCCGGCGTCTTGGACTGGCCTCCAAAAGTGTTCCCATACATATTGAAGGCATCCCGAGGAACGGGATACTCAGAGACATATCTTTCGGTGGCCTGAAAATTATCATAATGGGTAATCCCAAATTTCTGATGAATAAAAAGGCTGTTATACGCCTCTCACTGTCAAATGGAAAATATCTCGTACTTAAAGGTGAAATACTCCGGTTTGAACCAGTGGAAGGAAGAAAAGACCTTGCCGCCCTGGCGGTAAAGTACGATACAGAAAGTATATCATTTGAATATAAAATGATTATTAATGATTATCTCAAATACATCGGCAGATCGGCCGCAATCAGAGAAAAAAAAAGATGAACAATAAACAAGACTCCCTGGAAAAACTCCTGTGGATAAATTTACCTGCTGATATTGATACGGATATGGGTGCATTCATCCTTAACCCTGAAATTCCCCTGCCGGTAGAACCGGATGAAAACGGTGATGTTGATATGGAGGAGATTACATGGGAAAAAATAATCGCAGCTTCCTTACTTGTACTGGCAAATAGCCCATCTTACGAGCATGCAGACTACTACAGAGCTTTTCTTACAGCCCTCCGGCCTGGACTGGCTGCGGAACTGATGGAAGCCTACAGAGAGCGAATCAATGAAGCTGACTGGACTCACGCTGAAGATATTATTCTAGCCCTCAGGGGACTTGAACCTGATTCCGTAGAACCCCGGCATGCAATAGCAGGACTGTACAACAAGCGGGCTGTTTATGAACGAAAATCCGGCGATGCACAAATAGCTGAATCCTATGAAGGGGCCGCTGAAGCTGCTTACAATGAGCTTTTATCAGAGGATTCAGCCCCGGTTGACGCATGGTATGATGCCGGTTTATTCCGCTATAAACGGGGAGAATTTCTTGGTGCAGCCGAAACTCTTGAAACCTTCCTTATGAGTGCTCCGGAAGGCCCCCGGAGGAAAGACGCTGAACGTCTGGTAAGGTACTGCAGGGATGAAGGCCAGGCCGATACACTTTACAGGGAAGCCTATGCGGCTCTGAATGCCGGTCAGATTGAAGAAGGAACCAGAATGGCCCGGGAGTTCAGGGACAATCGTCCTGAAGGATGGCCAGGATGGTTTCTGTTGGGTTGGGCTCTCAGGCTTTCGGAAGAATGGCAGGAGGCCAGAGAAGCCCTTGAAGGCGCCCGGGAGCGCGGATGCCGGGAAAGTGATCTTTTTAATGAGCTGGCCATTTGCACCCGTGCATTAAGAGATTTTGATGCCTCTTCCGCCGCTTTGAAAGAAGCCCTGAAAAGGGATCCGGAAAATATCAAAATTCTCTCAAATATGGCCATTATTCACCTGGAAAAAGGTGATAAAGAAGAAGCTGTCAGATGGCTTCAAACTGCTCTTACAATGGATCCTTCAGATCCGATAAGCCGTCAGCTTCTGGACGATCTGACAATCTGATTAAGTTCTGCTTACCCACAATCAATCCACCCGGACTCCGGCAATCGGTAATTTTTCCTCCGACTTGAGAAAAATCTCAAAAAACTTTTCAAGTTTTAAAGGGGGGGGCGTCGATGATCAAATCAGAGTAATTCCTAAAGTTCTCTTGAAGTCTGCCGATAGGGTTTGATTTTCAGAGGGCCTGAGAACTGCTTAGCAGGCAAGGATGCCTGTGATTCATCAAATTCACGGAGGATCAGATGATCATTAATCACAACATGAGCGCATTGAACGCTCAACGGAACCTGAAGAACGCCAACGAAGCGACGATGAAGAGCATGGAAAAACTTTCCAGCGGTCTTCGTATCACAAGAGCCGGCGACGATGCTTCAGGCCTGGCCGTTTCTGAAAAGATGCGGGCACAGATTCGAGGTTTGCAGCAGGCCAGCAGAAATGCTTCAGACGGTGTTTCCTTTATCCAGACCACTGAAGGTTATCTTCAGGAAACTACGGATATCCTGCATCGTGTAAGAGAATTGGCAATTCAGGCCTCCAACGGAATCTATTCCGCTGAAGACCGCATGCAGATTCAGGTTGAGGTGTCCCAGCTCGTGGACGAAGTGGACCGCATTGCATCTCACGCCCAGTTCAACGGTATGAACATGCTCACCGGCCGCTTTGCAATGGACAACGGGTTTAACACACCCACCGCTTCGATGTGGTTCCACATCGGTGCAAACATGGATCAGAGAGAAAAAGTCTACATCGGTACGATGACTGCCGGCTCTCTCGGACTCCGTCAGGTTGGAAGCGGTGCAATCATCACCATCAGCACTCCCGAGCAGGCCAACCGGAATATCGGTGTGGTTGATGCTGCTCTGAAACAGGTGAGCAAGCAGCGTGCCGACCTTGGTGCCTATCAGAACCGGCTTGAAATGGCCATCAAAGGCATTGATATCGGTGCTGAGAACCTGCAGGCTTCTGAAAGCCGTATCAGGGATATGGATATGGCCTCAGGTATGGTTGACTATACCAGAAACCAGATTCTTACCCAGTCCAGCACAGCTATGCTCGCTCAGGCGAACATGAGGGGCCAGAGTGTGCTCCAGCTTCTCCAGTAGAAAGTAAACGCTGAAGAAAAGAACTTGTCGATTGTCCCTGTGAGGGCTATACTTTCCTTACAGGGGTTTTCGAGCCCCGTTAGATCTTTGACAAGCACCTTCTTGAACGAATCACGGGCGAGTGTGCCATTCCCGTCGTATGGCGGTAATAGCTCCTCGCACCAACGGGATATGGACGGATCGGGAGCGACGCGCTTGGTCTCCTGAAAAATCCCAACCCGTGATCGAGGGAATTTCCAAATAAGGGCAAGGATGCCCTTATCGTCCCATTTCAAGGAGGGAACATGATTATAAATCATAATATGAGCGCCATTAATGCAAATCGGCAGCTCGGCAGCATGAATCGGCAGACAATGAAGTCCATGGAAAAACTTTCCAGTGGTCTGCGAATTAACAGGGCCGGTGACGATGCATCCGGATTGGCGGTAAGTGAGAAGATGCGCAGTCAGATCCGCGGCCTGAATCAGGCTGTAAGGAATATTGAGGACGGCGTATCCTTCATTCAGACCACCGAAGGTTATCTGCAGGAATCTCAGGATATTCTGCACCGGGTAAGAGAGTTGTCGGTTCAGGCAGCAAACGGTATTTATTCATCCGAGGATCGAATGCAGATCCAGGTTGAAGTCTCACAACTTGTTGATGAGATTAACCGTATTGCGTCTCACGCTCAGTTCAACGGTATGAATATTCTTACCGGTCGTTTCGCCGCAGACTCTGTTACCGGCGATATCATGCAGCTCCAGGTTGGGGCCAACATGGACCAGAGTGAGAGGATTCAGATCGGTACGATGACGGCACAGGCACTTGGTTTGGCTAACGAACAAGGCGCCGGCGGAATCGTAACAATTTCTTCTGTGGAAGAAGCGAACCGGACTATCGGTATCGTGGATGACGCGTTGAAAAGGGTGAACAAGCAACGGGCAGATCTCGGTGCTTATCAGAATCGGTTTGAAATGGCCTCCAAGGGTGTGGCGATTGCCGCGGAAAATCTCCAGGCAGCCGAATCCCAGATCCGAGATGCCAATATGGCATCAGAGATGGTGGAGTACACGAAAAACTCGATTCTTACCCAGGCCGGCACTTCGATGCTGGCACAGGCCAACATGCGGACTCAGTCCGTTCTTCAGCTTCTGGGCTGATACTGTCGGCTGTTTTTCCGTCTATTACTTTTGGAAGAGATTTCTGGACGTCATCTTTTCCATCGGGATTCCAGGGAAGTCGCGTCCTTCCCTGTGTTTTCCCATTATTTTCTGAACGAGGAGGACAACATGGATGTAGCACGCCTCATGACAGCTTCTGCAACCGGAAGCAAAGAAATGTCCCGGACTCGGGTAAATCAATCCGGTAAAGCTCCAGTAAAAAAGGTTAAAAAGGCAAAGCCGCCGGAAATAGATAAAACTCAACTCAAAGTCGCGTTGGATAATATCATTCGGGACACACGGTTTCAGTATGTCCTCAAGGATGAACTTGATTATTTTGTAGTTAGAATCATCGATAAAAATACCGATAAAGTTATCAGAGAGATTCCGTCGAGAGAACTGCAGAGAGTCCACGAGGGTATCAATCAAGCTCTCGGCCTGTTATTTGATGAGCTGAGATAAGATTGGCGGAAACTCTGTCTGGAACGGGAAAGACCGGAAAAAATGCGTATTCTGCATCGGTTATCCTTTTAGATTTTGTTTCCGGCCGAAAGTCAGCTGATGGGAGCGCCTTAAGTGTCCGACATAAGCATTCCCGGTGTTTCATCCAAATATAATACATCAAAGCTCATTAACGACCTTGTTGAGGTTGAACGTATTCGCCTTACAAACATGGAAGAGGATGTTTCCGCTCTTGAGGAGACAAAAACAACATGGCGGCAGGTAAACCGTAACCTGGGGAATCTTCAACGATCAGCAAAAAGTCTTTATGGATTTGAAAACCCCTTCTCGGAAAAAACAGCGGCAAGTTCGGATGAGCGAATCCTTACCGCTTCAGCTACAAGAACCGCACCTTTTGATGAGTATTCCATTACAGTTAAACAAATTGCTACATCGGACCGTTTTCTTACGCCCTCTCTGGACAGATCGTTCCGCGTGGAATCCGGAAATTACACATTTCATATCGGAGATGAAATTGTAACCCTGCGTTACCGCGGGGGTACCATTGATGATTTTGCCAACCGGCTTTCAACCAAGGGTGAGGGGTTAATAAAAGCAACCACCGTCAGAGATACTCCTGACACCCAGGTTCTCATGATAGAAGCCGTACCTACCGGTGCATCCAACAGGCTTGTCTTTGACGATGAAGCCATTACTCTGGGGCTTCAAACCGGAATGATGAGGGAAGCCCGATCCAGTGAAGAAACAATTTCTCTTAATAATGTGATTGAAAATCCTAAAACAGTTTCGGGAACCGATGCTCCGGTAGAAAGTATCAACCTCATAGAGGATGGGCTGCTGGTAAAACCTCAGTCATCCCTGGTATTGCCCTTTGATAAAACAGTAATTCCCGAAGAGGGCATGGTTCTTGAGTATCGATACAGAACAGTTGATTATGATGAAAATCAATTGACACCGGCTCAACCCCCGGGGCCTCTGTGGCCGGATGTTCCCGCCGGCAGGTTTCAGGGAATTGAAATTACCGGTACTTCCAATGCTATTGATATTCCTGACGGGGCAGCCTGGGCTCCTCCGGAACGTGTTGAAGACTGGAATGTACTCAATGTTGAAAGCAGCAACGGAACCTTCAGTCTGCCCCCCCTCAGCTCATCTGAAGGATTCAAACTGGTGCAGGTAAATGCAAACCAGCTGCCGGCAGATATCACTGCGATTCTACTTGATAACCGTAACACTCATCGCGGTATAGAAATTGCCGATATACGCCTGTTCGATCCTAACAGGCAGGGAAATCTGGAACCTGCAAATCCCATCGGTAATGCCGGTGATGCCCTTATTGAGTTCCGGGGAATAGAAGCCCGAAGACCGACAAACTCTATAAACGATCTGGTTGACGGTCTGACAATCAACCTGAAGCGGGCTTCTTCCGACCCTGTGGATCTCAGCATTACTCCGGATACAGAAACGGCAAAAGAAGGAATCATCAAGTTCGTCTATAACTACAACCAGTTATTAACCAGAATTCTGGTGCTTACCAGTGATAACTCGGGAGTAATCGACGAACTGGAATACCTCTCGGATGATGAGCGTAAAAATCTTGAAGATCAACTGGGAAGCCTTCGAGGGGATATTTCGCTGAATCAGATGAAAAACAGGCTGAAAACAATAATATCCAACCCCTACCCCACCCGGGCCGGAGCGGATCTGTCCCTCCTGGCCCAGATCGGTGTATCAACAAATGCCTCATCGGGGAATTCCGGAGGAGCCCTGAATTTTTCCAAACTCCGGGGATATCTGGAAATTGATGAGGAGAAACTGGATGGTTTTATGGAATCGGAAATTGATGCTGTTAAAGATCTTTTCGGAAAAGACACTTCCGGCGATCTGATTATCAACAGCGGAGTAGCTCAGGCTATCGACCAGTATTTGACTCCCTATACCCAGACCGGAGGATTCGTAAGCAACCGTATATCAAGGATCGACGGACAAATTGATAGTACAAAAGACGATATAAGCGACTATGAAAAACATCTTGAAGATTATGAGGCTGACTTAAAGCGGCAATATGGTACAATGGAAGCAACTCTCAATCAGTTGGAGAGCAGTTCCCGTGGACTGGATAATTTCAACCGTCAGCAAAATAACGGCGGCTAACAGGAGCCTGCATGACCATAAGCATCAATGACGAAAATATAAACTACACACTGGAAGACGAACAGGACGCCGGGGATATACTCAAGGGCTTAACCTCCTGGCTTGAGGAATCAGGGCTGCTGATAGGCGGATTGGAAATCAACCATGAGTCCATGCCCCTGAATGAAACAGAATGGAAAAGCATCCCGATCGAATCAATCGACAACATTTCTATTGAAGCCCTCAGCCTTCGGGAAGGACGTGTCAGGCAGCTGGAGACGGCGAGAGATTTCTTCATTCTTCTTGAAACAGCCATAAAAACCGGCGATGAGGAATCGCTGAAAGAGCTGTATGAAGGATTCAGAGATCTCAAAGGCATACTCCCTCACCTGTTGAACGAAGGCCCCCATCCGACAATACTCCCACATCTCGAGAAAGTTTTTGAAAAGGGATTTAAAGGCACAAGTAGCGTGAGTGCTGCTGAAGCTGTACAAATGGCTTCAGTTCTGGAAAGCCGGCGGAGAGAAACTGCCAGCCCTGAATCAGAGGCACGTTCTTCCGCAAAAACTCTGGCCGAAATGGCAGAGAGCCTGGATGATGTTGCCGTGCAGCTGCAGACAGGACAGGATAAAACGGCAATGGAAACCATTATTCGTTTAACTGAGATACTGCAGATGTTTATGAGATCCCTCAGCTGGCTGGACGGCAGTGATTCAGTGGAAGAAATAATGAACGATATGAACAGGGTTCTTTCAGAGCTTGAAGAAGCCCTGAAAGCAGGTGATACGGTACTCATCGGCGATCTGCTGGAATACGAAATAAAACCCCGGCTTATTAAACTGCCGTCCGGAATGAACTTCAGTGGGGGAAATGGATAATGCTACAGATACCTTTGCTCCAAAGCATGTTTTATTCAACAAAGACTGACTGGAAAACAACGGCGATATTCGGCGGCATCATAGCTGCAGCTGTTATCGGTTTAATCATTTACAGCCGTAATTCCTCGGGACAGACAAGTGGACGCGGGGGCAGGAGTTTCAGCCGCCGCCAGTTTCGCAGGGAGGCCACTTCCATCGGTTTGTCAAAATACCAAATCCGCCTTCTTGAGAACTTTATTAAAACCTATCAGGTTCGCCGTCCATTCAACCTGCTCTCCAACACCAGGGAGTTGCGGATAACTCTGGGTAAAGCCCTGAGAGATATCAATCACATGGAAGCGAAGGAATCGGTTATTGAACAGAGAAAACTGGAAATATACCGTATTCAGCAGAGGGTGGACAGGATATTTGCAGACACAAACCGTATGTCCAGCACAAAACAGCTCCGGCTTGGTCAGAATATTACCTTTCAGCAGGAAAACGGCAACCGCTTTACATCGGTAATAACGGCAACACTGAAAGAGTTCTACTGTGCCCAGGTACCCCTGAATTTCGGAGGCGAAAGTGTAAAATGGCGCAAGAATAGTAAAATCAAGCTGTTTATCTGGGGCGTTGACGGTGAAGAGATGGTTTTTGAATCCAAGGTGATCGGCTACACCAATGTAAAAAAAATCAACAGTGTCATGCTGGGGCATACCAGCCGAATAAGCCGGGCCATCATGCGTAAATACAGACGACGCCCGATTAAGGGGCAATGTTCGTTCTATCCTGTTCGAATTGTCGAAAAAGGTATCGGCAGGAAAATGACAAAACAGGCTGTTGTTATGACAAAACAGGGGCGTGTCGGAACCATGATTGATGTTTCTGCAGGCGGATGTGCCCTGGCAAGTCATAAACCCCTGCCCCGGGGTGAATTGATTAAATTAAGTTTTGAACCCCAACGGGGCAATATTATCATCGCCTTCGGTAAAATTGTTGACAGCAGAATGCTGAGCCGGTCCAGAACGATACTGCATATCATGTTCACCCGGGCGTCCAGTAAGAATCTGAATAAGATAAATGAAATTGTTTATGATTTCAGCTGAGACTTTCACTTGACCCGGAGTTGGGGCAGTAACTATCCTTAATACCGCATGAAGATACACGACATCAATCAGCTGAGAAAGAAAGATATTCCACTTTATTATAGAAACGAGTACGAAGGCTGGGGTGATATTGAGTTTTCATCAGGCAGCAGACAGCAGGTTCCCATAAAATTCACTGTGGAGATAAAACCCACCGGTGAAAGAGCCATTGATGTCAAACTCAAGGAACGGATAGATTACCCTCTGGTACCGGTTATCCGTGCTTTGAAAGAAAAGATTAAACTGTTAGAAGAAAATGGCGACCTGAGATGAGTCTGGTGATTACTGCAAATGCCGGGGAAACCAGGAAAGTAGGGAGAACCCTGGGAGATTCCCTGAAACCAGGGGATGTTCTCGCCATCACCGGCCCGCTGGGAGCGGGAAAAACAGTTTTTGCCCAGGGCGTTGCTGAATCCCTGGATATCAGAGAAGCAGTAACAAGTCCGACCTACACAATTATCAGCGAATATGAAGGCCGCATGCCTCTATATCATATGGACCTTTACCGTCTTGGCACCCCGGACGAGTTCACATGGCTGGGTGTGGAAGAAATGCTCAACGGCAATGGTATCAGCCTGATTGAATGGAGTGAGAAAGCAGGGGAGGAACTTCCCGAAAGAACAATCAGCGTACGCATTGAAATTGAAGCTGACGACGGCCGTATTATTACAATAATCAGGCCTGAAGAGGCCGCAGCATGAACGTCCTGGCTCTTGAAACATCGGGCAGGGTAATCTCACTTGCCCTGAAAACAGAGAACCAGTCTCTGGAACTGACAGTGAATCGCGGATTTAAACATGTGGAAACCCTCATGCCGTCGGTGGATGCACTGATGAAACTGGCGGATATCAAACCCGGAGAACTGAACCTGGTTGCCTGCTCCGCCGGACCGGGGTCTTTTACAGCTCTGAGAATCGGGATGTCAACAGCAAAAGGGATTGCAAAAGGTGCCTTGTGTCTTCTAAAGGCGGTTCCTACTCTTCCACTTCTCGCTTCGGGAAGGGAGCACTGGCCGGGAATTGTTGTCCCGGTGATGGATGCAAGAAAGAACCGGGTATATATCGCTGCTTTCAAAAATGGAAGACGCATCAGGGAGGATTCGGATTCTGTACTGGAAGATTTTCTGAACTCTTTACCGACCGATGAGAAAATACTGGTTACCGGACCTGACGCCGAAATCTCCGCCGGTTACAACGGGGTAACAATAGACCCTCTGGCAGCAGCCGGACGGGGATTGGCCCTGGCGGAAAAAGCGGAAAAAGCACTGGAAGAAAATGGCCCGGACCCGGCGGATCTAGGCCCCCTGTACCTCCGCCTCAGTGAGGCTGAAGTGGCATTGGAAGCTGCAGAATGAGTGATAAAGTCTTACTGAATAATGCAAAATCCTTCGATGATTTTGACGATGAATTCGAACTTCTTGAGGTAATTGATGAAGAAGTAACGGCGGAGGTGAAACCCCTCCCTGCAGAATCTGACAGCTGTATTTCAAGCCTATGGCTGGAGCAGAAAAACCGTCTGGAGATTCCCCTGGTTCTGCTGGATTCCAAGCTTATCATTCGCTGGCGTAACGATGCATTCCGGGCATTCCGGGAAACCGAGGGACTTGAGTATAACGGTAGACCTTTCCATGCCTTATTCTCAAGCTTTGCCGATCCCGTATACAGGGAAAATCTGATAGCCACTCTGAAGAATCCTGAAAGCGGTTACGGATGGAAGGACCGGGTAGTCGGCAGAGGTCAGGAGCACAGACAGTTTGTCGCTGATATTAATATCCTGCCGTTGGAATATAAGGAAAAGGCCCCAGAATGGTACCTGGCCGTTATTACCGATGTAACCGAACACCAGAAATCCATTATCAAGGCAAATTTTGAAAGTATTCTCAAAGCTTCACTGCTCAAAGATGAGGATACTGGAAATCATATTAAAAGAGTAAATGCCTACTCCCAGACAATAGCTTCAGAGTTAAAGGGAAAGTATCAGTGGACTTATTTTGTTGATAATCCGGATGATACCATGCTGGTTGACGACGACTTTATCGAGAATATCGGTTTACTTGCTGCGTTTCATGATGTCGGTAAAATCGGCACTCCGGAATCCATACTGCTTAAAAATGGAGAACTCAACGATGATGAATGGGCGGTAATGAAGGAACATCCGGCCAACGGAGCATTGATTCTTGATTCTCATCCTGTTCCCATGGCGAAACGCATCGCCAGATCCCACCATGAACGCTGGGACGGTACAGGTTACCCGTATTCCCTCGAAGGGGACGATCCCAAATGGGGCATCCCCCTCTCTGCCCGTATTGTGGCCATTGCGGATGTTTACGATGCATTGAGAACCAGAAGACCCTACAAAGAGCCCTTCAGTGAAGAGAAAACATGCAACATCATCATCTCAGATGCAGGCAGTCATTTCGACCCGGGACTGGTGGAAGTCTTTAAGGGTTTAAAAGAAGAGTTTAATCGTATTTTTCTGAGTCTGTCCGATGATTAACCGGTAAAGCAGGCAAATCCACCGGGGCATCAGCTGCAGCTTTATTCTCCGCCTCTATAGCCTGAAACACCTCGTTGCGGAACACTTTGACATCCCTTGGGGCTTTAATGCCCAGTTTCACCTGGTCACCTTTTATATCAACAATGGCGATTTCAATTCGCCCGTCAATAATAACGCTTTCATCCTTACGGCGGGAAAGTATCAGCATGCGTCTTTTCCTGCGGCCATTTCCTCCAGAATATTGTGCCTGACATTCCAGCTGTCATTCTGAGAAATACACTGACGCCCCAACCGGCTCTCCTTGTTGATAATAATCGGACCTTGAAGGTTGGCTGTCATTCCCTGCCGGTCTTCGGGGATGGTGACAATGGAGAACTGAAGAAAGTGCTCGTCGTTGGAATCCTCAAGGCCGAGAGCTTCGAAATCAGCTGAATCTATATTGGCATCATAATCGGGCCTGATAAGCTTCGGATCGATAAGAACAAAAGCCACCTCCTGAACATCCAGAGACTGCAGCCAGTAAAACGGCCGCTGCCTGGCATCCATAAGAATGAATCGCTCCAAACTCTCAAATCCATAGAGACCTGAAGGTATTGTAATACTCTGTCTCTCATCCACTTCCACTGATCCATACGCTTTTGTATCAACAATCATCAGTATTACCTCAGGAAATCCATCAAGGTCGGCTGCAGGATTTTACCCGCAACCTGATAAGCTGCTTTCTGAGTATATTCAAGCATACTCATTTCTGTTATGGCTTCAGTGAGATCCAGATCCGCCAGAGAGGATTTCCAGTCGGCTATAGCCCCCTTCTCCTCACCCAGCCGACTTGATGTGATGTCCAGCCGTTCGGTCTTCGCACCCAGATCGGCCAGATTCCGCAGCAGGGAATCAAGGCCCTTATCCAGGCCGCCGACTATGACGCCGCCCACTCTCTCATGATTCCCCTCCAGCAGGGCATCTCTGAGAGCCAGACCCTGATCGAAAAGGCTTCCACCGGTAACAACAGCATCGGCATGCCAGTTAGCAGGAGGTTTGGTGCCCCCGGTATCGGTGAGAAGGCCCATATCCACCAGGGCCGTACCTTCTGCAGGCTCCATCCATATCTGATGGGGTACCGTCGTTTCAAGGTTCAATGAGCCGGTAACAGGGTCCAGGGAGGCTTTTACCGCCGCTCCGGCATCGTTGATTTTTCTGACAACATTGTGAATATTATCACCGGGCTCAAGATTAACTTCCTTGCCGTCGAGAATGAATCTGTTTGCTTCTGTAACGGTAAAACCTTCGGTATCGTTGGCACCGAAGATCTGCTGCTGATCCCCCCAGAATACCTCATTTCCCCGAAGGTTGGTTTCAATCGTCTGCCCGTCTGTAATTTCCATCCTGCTGCGCCCTAAATCGCCGGCGTAGCTGACGTTGGTTATAGCCGAGCGGCTCATCCCCGGGATACGTCCGTTTTCAATGAGAAAAGGCGGTGTTGAGGTATCATCGCCGGCAAAGAGGTATTGTCCGTCTCCGCCTTTAGCATTCACCACCATCGACAGTTCCGACATGAGGGAATCAACTTCTATGGCCATAAAACCGAGATTTTCTTTGGTGTAGGTACCTGTGGCACCCTGAATGGAAAGTTCACGAAGCCGCTGAACGATGGTAACAGCTTCATTCATATAACCTTCCGCCTGAGACCATCTGCCCCTGACGTAATTGATATTATCAAGGTATTGGTCCACCCTCTTCCCCGAAGAATCAAGCCGAATGATATGCGCGGCATCCACCGGTGCGTCCCGGAGACTCCCCAGAGCCCGGCTGGAGGCAATACCCCGCTGAACCTGGTTCATTCGAAAGTCCCTCTCGGACATGCGGAAACGGCTATCCAGCATCGGCATATTTGTACTGATTCGCTGCATTTATTACACCCCCAGCCTGTTTATTATGGTGTCGAGCATTTTATCTATCGTTGTTACAAATCGGGCGGCAGCGTTGTAGCCGTGCTGAAATTTAATCATCTCGGCAAACTCCTCATCCAGGTTTACACCGGAAACCGATTGCCGCAGATCTTCCAGTTCTTTCATCACCAGATCCTGACTTTCATTGGTTTGAGCGGCGATTTCACCCTTCAACCCAATATCAGCAGCGGCCAGGGAAAACCAGTCATCGAAGGTTTTACTCCCGCCGGCCATTACCGCCTTATGACGGAGCTGGGCGATATCCAGCGCCCCGCGGTTATCTCCCCCGGAGGGGACTCTTCCGGTATCACTGAGAGCCGAAGCAATTTTGGACGGATCGGCAATCAGATCTTCGTTCACCTGCAGCCAGCCTGAAGGGTGGCTCAAAGGCGAAACAGAATATGCAGCACCCCCGGGACGCAGGGCCAGAACCGCATCGGGTATCTGCCAGTCATACGCCGCCCCGGGGCCGTTTCCCCCGAGAAGTCCGGCATAACCTGCAAGGAACTGCCCCGAATCCTCTACATGGCGAATAACAAAATCAGGATTATCAAAACCGTCGGTAATACCCGCGCGGAGTTCAAGACGTCCGTTCCGGTCCAGCCGGGCGGTAAGCTCGGCATCCGAGGAATTAATCCGGTCTACTACCATCTCCACCGTATCTACAGCAGTGTAGGGAATATTTACCGGCCCTTTGGCACCATCCAGAGTGATGGTTCCGGCAAAACCTACCGGAGTAGCCGGATCGAGAGTGTTAATTCCGGTAAGCCTATAGGCATATGTGGAATCAAGCTCACCATCCCCGCTACGGTCGTAATTTCCCGAGAGGTTATCTACAAAGGGGTATTCCCTGAAAAAATCCAATCCGGTACTGCCGTTGGCAGACCAGGCATCCCGGTGGACATTGTTCACCAGATCCGCAAAAGCCATGGACATTTCATCAAGAGACTGTATTTCACCCCTCACATCGCTGTCCCTCAGTTCCACCAGGGAACCGAGTTTCCCCGATTCGGTATTGAGAAGCTCTGCATTATCCTTCCAGACGATATCATGATAGCCCTCGTTCTGAGGGTTGGGTTCGGCAGCCAGAAATGAAACCTGTTTGCCCTGAATCAGGTGAAGCCCCCCGGTGTGGATAAGAAACTCATCAGGATCCCGATTATCAACGGTAACCGGCAGATAATCGGAAAGTTTGTTGATCAGCAAATCCCGGCGGTCGTAGAGGTCGTTCGGGTTATCACCAAGAGCTTCTGATTTCACAATCTGCTCATTCAGGCCCTTAATCTCCGAGAGCATACCGTTTACTTCACCCACTGAAACAACAACATCGTCGTTCAGCATGGTTCTCACTTCCTTCAGCCTGTCATAGCGGCGGTTAATCCCGTCAATCAGAGCTTCCCCCCGGCGCAGTACAGCCTGGCGTTCAGCCTGACCCTCCGGATGAACAGAAAGCTCCTGCCATCCCTCCCAGAACTTATCCATCATCACCCGGACTGAGGTGTCATAAGGTTCCTGGTGGATCTGTTCCACCTGAAGAAGATAGTTGTCCCGGGTTCGCCAGTAACCGGCCACATCCCCCTGGGCCAGTATACGTTTTTCCAGCAGTTCATCCCGAATACGTTCAATACTGGCCACTCCCACACCCTGGCCGATCTGTCCGGGAACTTCCTCCCGGTTCAACTGGGGCATGTAAAGAGGATCTGTGGATCTCATATTCACCCGCTGACGGCTGTAACCCTCTACTGAAGCATTTGAAAGGTTGTGCCCCACAGTTGTTAAAGCCAGCTGATGAGCGTTGAGACTGCGTTTTCCGATTTCTATTCCACTGAAGGTGCTGGACATACATCGTCCCCCTAGAGGTGGTGGGATACTACGAGAGGATCCCTGCCCATAGAGGCAGAGTGCCCCTGTTTGTTATACATCCGGCCCCGAGTTGACGGAACCAGCTCTTCCATAAGTTCTTTTCCCAGCCGGCCCCGGGATTTGGCGTATCCGGAAACTCCGCGGATACGGCTTTTTACCAGGAGCAGACGGACTTTTAATTCTGTTCGTGCCGTCTGGAAAGTTTTACGGATTTCCACCGGCAATCCGGCTATCTGAGTCTCCAGAGATATTCCTCCGAATAATAATAGCTCAGCTATGGAGTGTCGTTTTTTTTCAATCACTTCCATCAGATCTGCCATTCCATCCATTTTCTTCAGAGAGACCTCCAAAGCAGGCCAATTCTTGTCGTGAAGAGCTTCACGCATTCCTCCGGATGCTTCTATAAAGCTATCCAGAAGCAGTCTTTCCTGCTCCATCAGACTGATTAACTGTTCCCATACATGTTCCACGGTTGAGTCCACCTCAGTTCTTTTTCGACATGTTATTCAGGGGATCTTAGAAAATAAGAAATACTGAAGGGTTTACTGGAGGTTTTCCAGGAGATTTTCCAGAGTTGCATCATCCTGCTTCAGCATCGAGGAACCGGGGAAATACTCAAGAGATTCATCCAGTATCCCCCGGGCTGAAGAATAGTTCTCTTTCCGTAATGCATCGGCAAAGCGGTTGTGGAACACCACCACAGCGTTGTTGCTGTAGGTTTCCTCCATACGCCTCCATCCGGGTATCTGTATGTAATCGCCGGGTGCTTCTTGAAGGAACAGCCAGCCTTCCAGCCACTTTCCACCGGCAACCTGCCTCCGGGCCTCGTTGGACCATAAATATATGGATAATTCTCCCCAACGGTCCCGGCTGATAAGAGCCTCGGAGTATGACTTATCCACCCCGGCGGCAGCTTCCTGAAAAGAAGCCGTTTTCACAAGTATCTCCAGCTCTTTCTCTTTCACTTCCCGAAACCGTTCATCAATAAAATCAATTGGAACAAGGGCTGTCAGCTCCTCATCATTCAAAAGAGCCTGGGCTTCATCTGTCTTCCCGGCCCTCAAGTAGTAGGTAACAGCATTCCCCAATAAGGCCGATGCCGTATCCCCAAGGCCGTGGCCCTTCCCCAGCGAAAGTGCAGCCTGGTTGAGAAAAACCAGCCCCTCGATTTCCATCCTTTTTCGATCCAGATCCGCCGCATAATTGCTTATGGAAACACGGAAGTCTCTTTCGGCAGACATTGAACCTGCCAGAGCCCAACGGTCCCTTGCCAGACCTACAGCCTCCTCCCAGCGACGCAATCTCTGAAGTTCCGCCAGACGGTTCTGATAAATCAGGGAGATTAATTCTTTCTCTCCGATATCCTGACGCTGGTTGTAGTTTCCCGGAGGCACGTAGGTAAATCCCGTCCGGCCGCTGAAAGAATCAACCGCCTCCCTGCGGGTTCCCGGGTCGAAACCGTAAGCAGTTGTGGTTTCCACATCGATTCCATCCACCCGGCAGAAAGCATGATCGGGGGTAAGCACCCCATGAACTGTCATATCACGGCTCCGGACAAGGATGAGATACAGCACCGCCGAAGAGACACAGTTGTATGTACCCTTATCCAGGAGAACATCCATTTTCGTCTGATTCAGTACGTAGCGGTTTAAAACATTCTCATGCATCCATTCAAGGAGAATCTCGGCATCCTGTACCGCTGAACCGTCCCGCCCGGGAGCCGAATCCACCAGAGCCATCACCTTGGAGGTATACGTTTCAAGACTGCCCTCGGTAACTCCTGACGCAATCAGAGAGGCCAACACCAATTCCTCCAGGGGCAGGGGTTCGGATATCTGCCCGATACGCACGAGCTTATCTCCGGGATTCAGCCGGGGCTCTCCGTATACGGCTGCTGAGCCTGCAAGAACCAGAAATAAATATAAACTGCCCAGTACGCGGGTGGATATTTGATTCATCACGTTTATAATATTACTTTTTGGAGCAGCCGATGGAAGTCATCCTGAGGCAAATAATGATTATTGGAGAAATAAATGACTCCTGAATGGGATTTAGTAGTAGTCGGCGGCGGTCCTGCAGGCATGACCGCGGCACAGTACGGGGCACGGGCCAATCTGCGCACCCTTGTTATCGAGGAAATGGCAGCCGGCGGAGCGGTGCTTCTGATAAGCGATATGGAGAATTACCCCGGCTTTCCCGAGCCGGTGAACGGATATGAGTTCAGTGAAGCCATGCGTCAGCAGACCGAAAATTTCGGTGCCGTTTTCAAATCGGCAACCGCTGATTCGATTACAAAGAAAAACAATATCTTTACCGTCGAAACTTCCGATGGACCGGTAACTTCCTGGACCGTTGTTCTTTCCACCGGTGCCAAACACAGACATCTGGGAGCTCCGGGAGAAGAAGAGTTTTCCGGGCGCGGTGTTTCCTACTGTGCCACCTGTGACGGTCCTTTCTTCAAAAACAAGAAGATGCTCGTTGTCGGCGGAGGAGATTCGGCCTGTGATGAGGCCTCTTACCTGGCCAATCTCACCGAAAAGGTGGTGATGATTCACCGTCGTGACCGCTTCAGAGCCCAGAAAGTTCTGGCCGACCGGGTACAGAACAATTCCAATATCGAGGTTCGTCTGAACCATACCCTCGAGGGTATTCAGGGTGAAAGCAAGGTAGGCAGAGTTGTCCTGAAGAAAACCGACAGCGGTGAAACCTACGAAGAAGAGTTTGATGCCGTATTCATCTTCATCGGTGCCGATCCTCAAACCTCCATGGCCCCGGATCTGGAAAAAGACGATGCAGGATACCTGATAACCAATCAGAATATGGAAACCTCTCTGAAAGGGTTCTTCGCTGTGGGAGATGTCCGGGCAACCCCCTTCAGGCAGGTTGTGGTAGCCGCCGGTGAAGGTGCCGTTGCCGCCCATATGGCCGCCGCCCACATTGACGATATCAAAGGCGAAGTTTACGCAGGAATAAAGTAGATTTGTCCGGGTACTGTAGTATACGGATCTTCAGAATTCTAATTTTGCTGACCTCCGCCGCCCTTCCGGCGGCGGTTGTTTACGCATCCGATACACCTCATTTTACCGATGAAGTTGAACCACAGCTCCTGGCCGTATCCCTGGTGGATGCCATGAGCGACAGGGAAGCCCTGGGGCAGGTTCTGATGTACGGATACCCGGGAACATCGGCGGATGAGGTTCTGCTCTCATGGATAGGTGATGAGGATCTGGGCAGCGTTAAAATCTTCGGATGGAACGCCGTCAACCTGCCGGTATTGGCCGAAGCTATCGGCAATTATCAGGATGCCGCACTGAACTCCCGGTTGGGAATCCCCCTATTTATTGCCACCGACCAGGAAGGCGGCTGGGTAAGACATATCAAGGGAGATACCTCCCTTACCCCGGGAAACATGGCCCTGGGAGCTGATAAAATGCCCTACGATGCCTGGATGACCGGCCTTCTCCTGGGTAGGGAACTCTCCGCTGTGGGAGTGAACATGAACTTTGCCCCCACCGTTGATTTATTCGTCAACCCGAAAGCCGATGTAATCGGCCCCCGGGCTTTTATGGCCAATCCCCAGTGGACCGGAATTCTCGGTCTTTCATTCTTTAAAGGAATGGCCGAAGCCGGTATTATCAGCTCCGCCAAGCATTTCCCGGGGCATGGGGATACAAAAGTAGATTCCCACGGCACCCTTCCCGTGATTCATGCGGATATGGAAACCCTCTGGAACCGCGACCTTGTGCCTTACAAAACAATGATAGCTGGAGGTGTCCCCGCCATTATGGTGGGACATCTTGCATTTCCCTCTATCACCGGCGATGTGATTCCAGCCACTCTTTCCCATCAGATGATCACTGGGATTCTCAAGGAAAAAATGAGATTCAACGGTGTGGTTATTACCGACGACCTCTTTATGAGGGGTGCCAGAACCGACGGCGATACTCTACCCGACATCTGCTACCGTGCGCTCAATGCCGGAGCCGATCTTCTTCTGGTTTCCCGAAGTCACTCGAATCAAAGGGTTATTCACCAGTTTCTTCTTGCCAAAATGGAAGAAGAGGAGTTTAACCTTCGGGTAAGGGATGCCGCCCGCCGTGTGGTGACGTTGAAGGCTTCATACCTGAAAAGACCCGATGCGGTGCCCTTCCATCCAAACCCGGAAAATATCGCAGTTCCGACTCCCGGGGCCGAAGAGTTTTTTCTGGAACAGGCATCCCGGAGCATCACCCTGATAGATGATGAGCGATTCCCGATTCCCCCGGCTGATGCGGGAAGGGTTCTTCTGGCAGGATACCATGAAGATTTCTTCAGGGAGGGGCTTCAGCGGTATCCCGATGCCCGCCGATGGCGTTTAAGCTACACTTCGCCAAAAAGTACTTTAAAAGAGAAAGGCCGGGAGCTCCTTCGGGCAGCACAGGATTACGATACGGTAATCGTCCTTTTACCCAATGAGAATACAGCTGAACTGCTTGATGAGCTGAAACCCATAGCAGACAAATTGGTTGTACTCTCGGTACTCTCCCCCATTCATCTGGAGGCCCTCGACTGGGTTAAGACTTCCCTGGCAGCCTACGGAACAGGTCCGGAAAGTTTCCGTGCCGCCTTTGCCGCCCTGGCCGGTGATTTCCCCCCCCGGGGAATTCTTCCCATTCCCCTCAAGGTAAGTCCATGAAATGGTCTCCTGCCGGCCGGAGTTCGGGGAAACAACTTATCCGATGGCTGGAAAATAACGAGTGGAAACACATCCCCTTGAGTTCCCGGATTAAGGATTCAGGCGGACACCCGGCTTTCGGGAAAATAGCCTGTGGCCGCCTATGGACAAGGAAAGACAGCGGCCGGATTACAGGAGTTCTTTATATTTCCCGATACGGCGTTGTTCTGCCGGTGTTTGATAGAAACGAAAACGATGCTGATGAGACACAATTCCTGAAGAAACTGCTTGTATCCCGGGAAAATGATTTATTCTCGGTTATCGGTATGGAAGAAAGAGTCCTGAACATCGAAAACCATACAAGAAAACCTGTATCAGATTACGTGAACTACAGAATACTCGTCGGCAGCGGTCCGGTACCATCAGAGCAGGGGGAACCGCCGGAATTGAGCATTCAACCGGCGGAGCTTTCAGATTTCGATATGCTATGGAAACTGGAAAAAGCCTATCAGATAGAAGAGGTTCTCAGAAACGGACACAAATTTGATGAACGAAGCAGCCGTCTTCATTTTCAGAATACTCTGAAAAAACAAATTGTGTACTATGCTCTACTCGGGGGCCGTGCGGTGGCAAAGGCGGGCACCAATGCAAGGGGATACCTGTACGATCAGATCGGCGGTGTTTTTGTGATACCCGAACTCAGGGGGTACGGGTTCGGAACAGCGGTGATGAACCGCCTTCTTTCAACCATAGCTGAAGCAGACCGCCGTCCCTGTCTGTTTGTTAAAAAGTCCAACCTGCCGGCATTGAAACTCTATAAAAATCTTGCGTTCCGGGATATGGGAGCTTTCAGAATTTCATACTATCATTGAGAAGAGGGAGAAACAGATGAAAATCCTGATGATTTCAAGTGAAGCCGTTCCCTTTGCAAAAACCGGAGGATTGGCGGATGCCGTTCCGGCCCTTGCCGCCGCATTTAAAAGTAAGGGTCACGATGTCAGGATACTGATGCCCCGGTACTACAAAATTGACAAGAATTCACTTAAAAAACTTCCTGCCCCTCTGGGCGTTCCCATGGGGAAAGAAGAACTCTGGTGTGCCGTCTACAAAACAAAACTTCCGGGTACCAGAGTTCCCGTCTATATGCTGGACCGGGAAGATCTGTTCGGTAGGGATGGTTTGTACGGACCGGACGGGTCCAGCTCCTGGCCGGATAATGCCCAACGATTCGCCTTACTCTCCGCATCATCCTTCCAGCTCTGCCGGAGTTTGAAATGGATCCCCGATATACTTCATATCCACGATTGGCAGGCTGCCCCTGCCGCCATCATGCTGGAAGCACGGGAGAGAAACCCCGATTTCAAAAGGATGGCTTCAGTTATTACAATTCACAACCTTGGCTATCAGGGAATTTTCCCTCAGGATCAGCTTGGAGTTTTACCTCAGGGGCTGCCACGGGATCGGCTGCTCCACGATGAGAATATCAACTTCCTTGCTGCCGGTATTGATACAGCCGACGAGATTACCACAGTTTCTCCGACTTACGCCCATGAGATACTTCAGCCCGAATATTCCGAAGGCCTGGGCGGGATACTTTCCTACCGTAAGGATAGAATCACCGGAATACTCAACGGCATGGACTACCGGGAGTGGAACCCCTTAAAAGATCCCGCTCTGAAACCGGATAATTACAGTTTCCGCAGAATGGCCGGTAAGATAAAGCTGAAGGAACGGCTGCAGAAGGAAATGGGGATAGCTGTGAACCCCGGTATCCCCCTCTTCGGTATAATCACCCGGCTCACTGGACAGAAGGGTGTCGACCTTCTGATGGACCCTCAGGGGCCGGGGATGGAGAGCTTCCGTAGCGGACGGGCTCAGCTGATAATGCTGGGAACCGGAGAAAGCCGCTTTGAAGAGGCCTTCAAAGCCATCGGCCGAAGATTCCCTCAGAACTGCGGAATAAAAATCGCCTTCAGCGGTCCGCTTTCCAGACTTATCGAAGCGGGATCTGATTTTTTTCTGATGCCCAGCCGGTATGAACCCTGCGGATTGAATCAGATGTATTCTCTGCGCTACGGTACTCTCCCGGTAGTCAGAAGAACCGGAGGGCTGGCGGATACAGTTATCGATATTGATGCTGATGGAAAAAATGGAAACGGTTTTGTATTTGAGAACCCTACGGAATACGAGTTATCAGAAGCTGTAAATAGAGCCATAAACTTCTACAATCAAAAAAAACCCATGGCTTCGGCGGTAAAAAGAGCCATGAAACTCCGCTTCAACTGGAAATCCTCAGGAAAAGAGTATCTGAAAGTTTACAAAAAGGCATTGAGCAGAAGACACTCAGGATAATCGGGCTGATTTCCGTTCCAGACGCCGCCGGCGATGGGCCAGTTCCTCGCGATGTCGGGGATTCAGGGGCGGAGCCTCCAGCCTGTTCAGAACTTCAAGAGCCATTTCGGGATTTTTCAATCTGTGTTCAAAGTATTTTGCCAGCTCAACGGCAGAATAGTAATTCCGGCCGTTTTCGTTCAGCTTATTCCAGATAGCAGCGGCAGATTGAAAATCTCCGTCTCTTTTAAATCTGAGAGCCAGCTCCCGCCCGCAGAGGGGTTCCCCTGATGCCCAGCCGGCCTCAAGCCACCGCCGCTCCATGGAAGAATTCCCCAGCGACCACTGCCGGGCCATACCCCGGGGGGAAGGAGGAGCTCCCGACGGCGTACTTCCCCGAAGCTCATCCCTTCCGGGCTTTACATCACCCCAGGCTTCCAGATGAACAAGAAGCCGGGCCAGAGAAACAATATCATCCGCATTATGCTTGAAAACCCCGGCAATGCGCTCTTCATCCCCTTTAAGCCATTCAAACCAGGCGTCCGGAGCCTCTCTCCCGGGAAGATCGTCCACCCGGAAGAATCCCAGCACTTCCCTCTCCAGGGTTCCCAGGGAGAGATTCGGCAGTATTCCTTTCCATAGACGCCTGGAAGGGTAGAGCAGATCGATCTGAGGCGGCAGGAAAGGGGACATACGATTCAGGAGAAACCGGGTTTTAAGTACCTGTGAGTCAAAAGAGCGGCCGTTATAGGACAGCTGAGGCAGATTATCTCTGATGAGTTCAGAATAACGTGCCAGTAAAGCCGGTTCCCCCGGATAGTCGCTCAAAAAAAGCTGAATTACGACAAAACCCTCCGGCTGACTGAATCCCAGACCGATGAGAAATGCGATATTTCCGGCACCTCCTGAAAGGCCGGTGGTTTCCAGATCGTAAAATACCATTGCTTCACGGGAAAGCTCTCCGGGAAGGACAAAAGGATTTTCAAACTTCCCGGGTAGCAGTTGGGGGTAGAAAATACTCCGTTCCCAGACTCCCCCGGCAACTATTTTCCACCCGCGGCCCGGCGGTTCAGAGGAATTCACGGCGGAAGATGATGCCGGCCGGGAAAGATTCGTCCGGGATAAACGGCCTCCATCCTTCCGCAGCCGGGCCAGACGCTGGGAGAGACTGCTCATGAACCTTTTATCCAGGCCTCCAGGAACTGCCGGGTGGCATCCTTGGGATTGCCCGACAGGAGGTCACGTTCATCCATGGCACCCACACACGAAGGACAGCCTTTTTCACAGGGACAGGCTTCAATCAGATCCAGTGCGGCCTGGAGAAGATCGGGAAGACGGTCTGAGAGTGACTCGGCCAGACCGATACCTCCGGGATAATTATCGTAGGCGTATATACCGCTCACACCGTGATGGGGATCGTGTATGCGCCCGGCCACCCCCAAATCTCCGGGTTTGCTCAATAGGAACACCGGAGCCACCACACGTATCAGGGTGGCCGTCCGGCTTACCACCGGAGCTTTCATCTCCTCTGAAACCCCTTCAAGCGCCCTCGCCGAGGGCGAATCCGGAACAAAGGCCAGAAAAACACCCCGGGTATGCATCTCATCCTCAGGAAGATGAATATCCCCGTAGCCGATGTTCTCGTGGGTTCCGAATCGAATTTTCTTGTACTTGGCCACCTCACTACGCACCAGAAGATCGCCCAGACGCTCCTCAAGCCCTGCGGTCTGTCTCTTCCAGTCTTCATCCAGCACCTTGATATCACTTTTCACCAGGGCATCGGTGTAGTAATTCACCTCTGAACTCTCCACATAGGCATGGTGATTTTCCAGATCCAGTTTTTTTACCTGATACTGCTCACCCCGGTGGAGATAGATGGCCTCATCATGAAGCATTTCCCGGGCCGAGTGACTGTCCATTTCACCGATAACGATGTTGCGTCCCTTCGTCTGATCAACAATAACAACGTTCTCCTCTCCTCCCCCTCTCATGGAAACCCTCTCCGAGGGGTAAGACCTGTCGGACCAGAACCAGCGGCCTGAGGTATGCCTGAGCACACCCTCCTCTTCCAGATATGCCAGCATATCCCCGGGGTTACCCCCGAAATCCTCGCCATCCTCAAAAGGCAGCTCGAAGGCGGCGCATTTGAGATGATCTGAGAGGATGTAGAGGTTTGAAGGGTCGATAAAAGCCGATTCAGGAGACCGGGAAAGAAAATAATACGGATGACGCACCAGGTATTGATCGGTGGGACTGGCAGAGCCTATCATCACAGCTACCGAGACATCCCCCGAACGGCCGGCCCGGCCGGCTCTCTGCCAGGCCGAGGCCACAGAAGATGGAAGCCCGGCGAGAACCGCAGCATCCAGCCCGCCGATATCAATTCCCAGCTCCAGGGCGTTGGTGGAAACAACCCCCTGAATGGAGCCTTCACGAAGTCCTTTTTCCACCGCCCGCCGTTCGTTGGGCAGATAACCGCCCCGGTAGGATTCTACGCGTATTCTGTGATTCTCGTTAAAGACATTGGCCAGACTTTCGTTGATATACCCGGAAACAAGCTCGGCATGGATGCGGCTCCGGGTGAATACTATGGTTTTCACCCCGGCTTTCAGCAATCTGAGGGCCAGCCGCCGGGATTCTAAAACCACACCCCGACGTATTCCCTGAACCCGGTCCACCAGGGGCGGATTGTAGAGAATAAGGTGTTTTTCCCCGGCAGGAGCCCCGTTCTCATCCACCAGTTCAAAATGCCGGCCGGCCAGCATTTCTGCCAGCTCTCCCGGATTCCCGATGGTGGCACTGGCGGCAATAATGAGAGGATCTGCACCGTAGAACCTGCAGATTCTAAGCAGACGCCGCATGAGATTGGCCATGTGGGAACCGAACACCCCGGTGTAGGTGTGCAGTTCGTCCAGAACGATGTATTTCAGGTTTGCAAAAAACTCAATCCACTTGGTGTGATTGGGAAGAACCCCGGTGTGGAGCATATCGGGGTTGGTAATGATGATACGCCCCCCCTGCCGGGCGGACATGCGGATGGAGGACGGGGTATCTCCGTCAAAGGTGAAAATCGGAATCTTGAGTCCTGCATCCAGGGTAATATCATTCAGAGCGGCCTGCTGATCCTGACTCAGGGCCTTGGTGGGGAAAAGATAAAGAGCCCGGGATGAGGGTTCTTCCAGAAGTGTCTGCAGAACCGGTAGGTTGTAACAGAGGGTTTTCCCCGATGCGGTGGGGGTTACCACCACTGTATCCTTCCCGGAACGGATATTCTGCCAGCTTAAAGCCTGATGAGAATAGAGCTTTTTAATGCCCTTTGCCGCAAGAGCAGTCTTTAATACCGGGGAAATATCAACAGGCAGCTTTTCAAACTCTCCTTCCCGGGGGGGAATAACGAGCCACTCGGTGACGTTTTCATTGAACGAGGTGTCTTTTTTAAATTCATCCAGGATTTCACGCAGAGCCATGACTCATTATGTAAGGTGAATTGGGGGTGGCGCAATCGCTTCTGTGACTTTAGGATTAAGAAGAAGGAGCGCTGAACATGAAAGATGTACTGACAATTATCCTCGGCGGCGGCAAAGGAACACGGCTTTACCCTCTGACAAAAGACCGGGCCAAACCCGCATGCCCCTTCGGCGGCAAATACAGACTGGTGGACATCCCGATCAGCAACAGTATCAATTCCGGTTTCCGCCGGATTTATGTGCTCACCCAGTTCAATTCGGCCAGTCTGCATCTGCATATCGGCCGAACCTACAATTTTGATCCCTTCAGCCAGGATTTTTGTGAAATACTGGCAGCAGAACAAACCTTCCACCACGATGACTGGTACGGAGGAACTGCCGACGCGGTAAGAAAGAATCTGGAACATTTCAAGGTTCAGAAACCCAGTCATTACATTATCCTGTCGGGGGATCAGCTTTACAGGATGGATATCAAAGCCTATATGCAGCAGCATCTGGACTCAGGAGCCCAGGTTACCATTGCCGCCACCCCTGTTACCCGAGGGGATGCCGATGAACTTGGTATACTCAGAACCGATGATAAAAACAATATAGATGCTTTTCTGGAAAAACCGGGACCGGATAAAAATATTGATGAGTATAAGATTCCTGATAATAACCTCACCGAGAGAGACCGCAGTGCCGGACGTGAATATCTTGCATCTATGGGTATCTATATTTTTGATGCAGCCGTTATGGAAAAAGCCCTGGAGAACGACAGCAAAGACTTCGGTAGAGAAATCATCCCCCAGGCCATTGGTAAGATGAAAGTTATGTCTTACTTCTACCGGGGTTACTGGGAGGATATCGGGACCATACGCAGTTTTTATGAAGCGAATCTCAATCTGGGTGCCCCCATCCCGAAATTCAATCTCTACGACCAGTCCAATCCCCTGTACACCCATCGCCGGGACCTTCCTCCGACCAAGATTAATTCAAGCACCTTGAAAAACAGTATTGCTTCGGAAGGTTCCATTCTCACAGACGCTTATATTTCCCGCAGTCTCATCGGAATCAGAACCATTATCGAATCAGGGGCCACATTGGAAGAGGTGTACACCATGGGTGCAGACTTCTATGAGACGGAAAGTCAGAAAGAAGCCAATATAAAAAATCATATTCCCAACTACGGTATCGGTGAAGGTTCCATGATAAAAGGCGCCATTATCGATAAGAATGCCAGGATAGGTAAAGGCTGCAGAATCGGTGTGGATAAAAAAGACCGGAATGACGGTGATTTTGAGGGACATATGATACGCGAAGGTATTATCATCATTCTCAAAGGTGCCATAATTCCTGACGGTACATCTATTTAGGGTATTATTAAATGCAGAACTACTGGGATATCCATCAGGAGATTTACGGAGAAGAAGTTAATTTCACCGTCAGGTGGTCGCCCTGGGGTTCCATGGATCGCTGGGTAATAAACCGCCTGGTGCCCTCGGAAGCCGGTTTGTTCCAGCTTTGGACAATGGAAGGCCGGGGGCTGGTACTGACAACAACGGAACAGACCTATTACGGCGGACTTCGCAATACTCTCAGGGAAGCCATCGACGAAATGGCACCTTCAGGACAGAAATTAAGAAATCTTATCCAGGGGCGGGAATGCTGGTTCCGTTTCAGCACCTCCCCGTACAGGAAACAGCTGCAGAGTCTGAAAAGGTGGTTTGATGAGGGTGATGGCGCCCTCAATGAAGAGAAACGAGAGATTTTTGTTCAGGAAATTGAAGAATTCAAGCGCTTCCCGCCACCGCCGCCGGATGTGAAGTTTGTCAGCCGGGGGAGAATGAAGGATTCAGATTTCGGGCCGCCTATGCCGACTCCCGGGAAATAACATCTGCAACGATACGGTCAGAATCGACCAGTGCCAGGCGAGAGAGTTGTCTCGGGTTAACCCACTGAAAAGCATCATGCTCCCGGAGATCCGGATCAGAGTCAGTTGAAGACAATTCCACATTAAAAGCGATCAGAGTGATAGGTACTCCTTTATGGTGAAACTCGCCTCTGGCAATCTCATCCCCAACAGCTATTTCCAGACCGGTTTCTTCCTTCCATTCACGGATTAGAGCCTCCCGGGGCCTCTCCCCTTTCTCGGCTTTACCCCCGGGAAACTCCCAAAGCCCGCCGACACTTCCGCCGGGAAGGCGGCGCATCACCAGTATATTATTCCCCCTGTGGGCAACACCGGCAACCGAGATTCGGCTGCTCATTAAAGAAGCGGTAACCGGGGAATGATGGCGTGAAGAATTCCGATAACGATGGAAGAAATTCCCACAATAGTGAGATACGGACCGGAAAATTTCTCCACTTTTTCCGCAATATCCACAGTTTTGCTCTCCTCTTCAGTCCTGCGTGAACTGAAGTATTCCGCGATTAACAGAAGACCCGTTACAATTCCGGCCAGGCTGGGAAGAAGATTACCCAGAACAGCAATATCACCTGTGTATGAAGGAAAAAGATTGATGATACCAACCAGCACACTTACTCCCCCGAGAATAATACGATAAACGGGATTCCCCATGAAGTCGGTATATTCGGAGAATCGCTCAAATCGGTTACTCAGGAAGCCTGTGGCAAGTGCCAGTCCTGCAAGGACTGTTGTAAGCACGGTTAACAAGTACAATTGAAACACAGCTTTCCTCCTCTTTTACTAAAGTTAACTTACCGGTTGTTCATCGTCAACTCAAGCCCTGATTATTCATCTGGAATCTGAATCTCCAGAGTTTCACTACCGGCTATTATTTCACATAAATAACGGACATCCGGCTTAAGCAGGTAGATAAACTCCCGGGAACTCCCGGGAATCGGCGGTAGATCAAACTCCTGATGGATTATCAGTCCTTCATCGTCAAGAATCCTCCAACCGACAAAACTTTCATCGTCTACAACATCAGATCCCCGGGGAAGTATGATTTTCAACGTAATAACAAATGAATCCTTCCGGCGATGGTTATCCAGTCGAACCCTATAAGGCCCTGCTTCGATACGGCTGTCCATCTGCAGCACCCATGGGATAAGTACGCCCATCATCACAAGCAGTAAAAGCAGATCGATCAGGGTTAAACGCCGGATCCTCTTGAGAGAAGCAGCACCTTTTGAGGCAGTACTATGCCGGGACGACCACCACGTGGCTCTTTTGCGTTCTTCTCTGTTGTAATCATGAGGATTAACGTTCATTACCTGCCAGTTTATCCATCCGCCACCATGCGACGGAAGCTTCTTCCGGTCCGAAGAAGATACCTGTAAGTAACCCGTCATTCTGCATTCGGAAATGACGGTAAACCGTTGCAGAGCCATCCACTTTAAGCCGCCGGTTCTGAACAATGCGGCCTTGAGGGTCTATCAGTGTCAATCGGTACAGATCAGGTCCTTCGGGAGAAATCATCATATGATTCCCGTTGATGGTGGTTCCAAGGTACACCGGGGGAACAGGAAGAATTCCGGTAGATGAATTACCGCCGTTAAAATTCAGCAGGATGGGATCGCTGTATTCAAGGGATGAAATACTCAGATCGTACAACCGTGGTTGGGGAATGTTTGAACCCGCAGGATACACATCAAGGCGGATATGCAGCACCATCTCAACAGGATCGGGACGAACAGCATAAACCGCAACATTTCCACCATCTTCCAAACCCGGAAGCTGACTTTCGAGAATTCGAACTGTGGCAAGGGGATGCCCCTCTCTGCTGTACCAGTAACTCATCCATGCTCCGGGAACCCGACTGCTTATCACGATATCACCTTTGTCCCTGACATCTATTGAGGTGATGTACGGAAAGGGAGAACCTCCGAAACCCTCCCGGCCCAGATGCCCCAGATATTCACCCTCCCGGCTGAATCTCAATACCACCCGATCAAATATAGCGCCGGAATCGCTGTCCATTACCTGCCGTTCCTGTTCCACACCGTCATCCACCAGAAATCCGCCCTCGCAGGCGGCAATGGCATTAGGCTTGCGAAACGGCCAGCTTGCTACATTGCTGTTTGTATCCCCGTTTTCATTGAGCGCCGGGGCGGGGTTTTTTACGGGGTCGTACACGTAGGTGAGAAGATCGCCGTAGGAATTGAATACCATAACTTTTCCGGCACCGCCGCCGGAAATAAATACAAGACCGTCCCGGGTTTGAATATCCGCCGTTCCGGCCATCCGGTACCCATCCCGATAAAACCAATCCAGCTCCCCGGGAAGGGTACCCAGAGGCAGGGTGAATAAATCATGCCGTTTCAGCCCGCTTCCGCCGCTGGGGGTACAGGATGAAATATTAAAGAATACGGCCATGCTGATTAAAAGACCGGCTGCTGTTATGAACCGCTGTCGTCCAGTCAAAGTAAAAATCCTTATAAGGAAATGTAATCTGGATTCGATCCTACCGGTGTGTTGCCCCGGCTGTCAACTTGACGGTATATCCGGCCCGGCAGTATCTTGGCAACCATGAGTAAAGGTTTCCTTTCCGCCATATTCGGAACAAAACACGAACGCGATCTCAAGGGTTTGATGCCCATATTACATGCCGTTAATGCCCGGGAAGAGTGGGCGCTGTCTTTATCCGACGAGAAGTTCCCCCTACAGACCGAGTTAATGAAAAAAAGACTGTCCGAGGGAGAAACCCTGGACGATATTCTCCCCGATGCCTTTGCACTCTCCCGTGAAGCGGCCAGGCGGACCCTGGGTGAAAGACCCTACGATGTCCAGATTCTCGGTGCCGTTGTCCTGCATCAGGGAAAAATTACCGAGATGAAAACCGGTGAAGGTAAAACACTTGCCAGTATTTCAGCAGCTTATCTGAATAGTCTGGAAGGCCTCGGGGTTCATATTGTCACGGTGAATGACTATCTGGCCGAACGGGATGCAAACTGGATGAAACCCGTCTACAAGCTACTGGGGGTGAGTGTCGGATCGATACTTTCCAATATGGATCCGGAACAGCGCCGGGAGGAATATGCCCGGGACATCACCTACGGAACAAACAATGAGTTTGGTTTCGACTACCTCCGAGACAACATGAAGTGGGATAACGACCGGAAAGCTCAGAAGCATCACCACTACGCCATCATCGATGAAATTGACTCCATTCTCATCGACGAAGCCAGAACCCCGCTAATCATATCCGGACCGGTTGATGAAGATGTTACCAAATACATTCTCTCTGACAGACTGGTAAGAAAACTCAAAGAATGCGAAAAAGATCCGGAAACAGGAGACTATCCTCCCGACGATCCCCTTTCGGGCACCCAGGCTGTGGGCGACTATAAAATCGAAGAGAAAAGTAAACGGATTATGTTCACCAATGAGGGGATGAACAGCATTGAAAAAATTCTTCAGAAGGAAGGCCTCATCAGGGAAGGGAGTCTCTTTGATGAGGAAAACTTTGAGTATATCCATTACTTTACTCAGGCACTGAAGGCCCGGCGGCTTTTCGGCCGGGACAAAGACTACGTGGTGCAGGAGGGACAGGTACAGATTGTCGATGAGTTTACCGGACGCA
The DNA here is from genome assembly GCA_003644105.1 of Spirochaetota bacterium. Lineage (GTDB taxonomy): Bacteria > Spirochaetota > Spirochaetia > DSM-2461 > DSM-2461 > UBA2779. The sequence goes on from QNBK01000002.1 coordinate 41,036, forward strand.
TCCTCCATGGCAGACGCTATTCCGATGGTCTGCATCAGGCTATAGAAGCCAAAGAAAACATGAAGCCGGCCCGGAAAAGCCGGACTCTGGCGACAATCACCTTCCAGAATTATTTCCGTATGTACGACAAACTCTCCGGAATGACGGGAACCGCCGACACAGAGGCCCGGGAGTTCGGAAAAATATACAATCTAGACGTTGTGGTTATCCCGACAAACAGGCCTGTTAACCGTGTGGATGATGATGACATCATCTTCCTGAACGAAGATTACAAGTTTAACGCCATCTGCGATGAAATAGCTGAGGCTCACCAAAAAGGTCAGCCTGTACTGGTAGGTACTGTCAGTGTCGAAAAATCTGAGAAACTGGCAAAATACCTGACAAAACGGGGAGTCAGATACGAAATACTCAATGCCAAAAACCACCACAGGGAAGCCCTTATCATCGCGGAGGCTGGAGCTAAAGGTTCAATAACCATTGCGACTAACATGGCCGGACGGGGTACCGACATCAAACTGGGGGGAAACCCGGATTACAGGGCACGCAGACGCTGCTCCGAAGATACCGGAGAAGATGAATACAAAGCCATCTACGCAGAAGAATACAGTAAATGGCTGAAACAGAATAAAGAAGTTATACAGGCCGGCGGACTCTTTGTTCTGGGTACCGAGAGACACGAGTCCCGGCGAATTGACAACCAGCTCCGGGGACGCTCAGGTCGTCAGGGAGATCCGGGATATTCCCGTTTTTACATATCCCTGGAAGACGATCTGATGCGCCTGTTCGGCGGGGATAAGTTCCGGTCCACCATGTCCCGTCTGGGAATGGCCGGAGGGGAACCTCTCTATCACCCGCTGATTAATAAATCTCTGGAGAGGGCACAGAAAAAGGTAGAGGAACGCAACTACGATATCAGGAAACACCTTCTTGAATACGATGATGTGGTGAGTAAGCAGAGAACAGCCATCTATACCATCAGGAATGAGGTTCTCGCCGGTGAAGATTTAAGCCGGAAAGTAATTGAAACGGGAAAACAGATTGTCGATGTACTGCTGGAAGACTACAGCAGTGAAAGAAGAACCGACCCTGAAGCCGCACTGAAACGTTTTGGCGAACGCCTGCTGCAGAATTTTAACTATAAAGGCTCTCCGGACAGCGGATTTTCCGTCAACACCACCCCGGAAGAAGCTAAAACCATACTGGAAGAGTATCTGAGTGCCGATCTGGAAGAAAAGATATCCCTGGCCGGAAAAGACCAGATGGAAATGTTCATCCGGTATGAATACCTCAGACAGGTGGATCAGCGCTGGCAGGAACATCTGGAAGAGCTTACCGCATTGGGAGAAGCCGTCCGTCTGCGCAGCTATGCCCAGAAAAATCCCCTTGTTGAATATAAAAATGAAGGCTTTGAATTATTCGAGGGAATGCTGGAAGACCTGCGTATTGATATCGCCAGGAAGGTTTTCAAGGTGCGTATCCGCCGCAGAAACGAGAGAGCTCCCGGAGAATCATCGGCAATCAACGCCTCTCATTCCTCCATGCCTTCACTTTCCAGAGCCGGTTCAGGAGAGCGCAAAGAAGCCAGCCCCGATAAGATTCAGATAAAACGGACTGCACCGAAAATCGGCAGAAACGATCCCTGCCCCTGCGGCAGCGGGAAAAAGTATAAAAACTGCTGCGGATCCTGATTTTCTCAGTAGAGGTAGTCCAGAGGGTCTACCGATTCTCCGTTATGAATTAATGCGAAATACAACCTGGGACTGCGGGCCGTTCCCGAACGGCCTGCAAGCCCCAGGGACATACCGCTCTCCAGCTTATCACCGAAGGCTACATTAATACGGCTCAAATGCCCGTAGAAGCTCTTCCAACCCCCTGAATGGGACATGATAACGTAGAGGCCGTATGAAGAGTGGTTTCCGGTGAGTATCACCGTACCGTCTTTCGATGCATGTACCGGAGTTCCTTCCCCGGCAGAGAGATCCAGTCCTTCTGATTCATATCCAATTCCGGTAAGGGTATCAACAGTCTCACCATAGGCTGTGAGTATGCGGCCGCTTACCGGATAGAGGAACACATCTTTACTGAAAGAGGCCGGAGTACTGCCTGTAGAGTACTCACCGGAAATAAAATAATCGCCGCTTCCGGGAATCAGCTGAACCATTCCGATCCCGGTACCGAATCGAACTGCCGCTTCGGCGGGACTTTCTCCGGGTAAAGGTGTAACTCTGATACCATCAATATACGGGATAATCAGAATTTTCCCGCTTTTTACATCCTCCGGATTTTCCAGGGAATTAACACTGATTAAAGTTGATGGTGAGAGACCGTATTTGTAGGAAATGCGGGAAAGAGTCTCTCCCCTGAGAACACGATGCCTGGTAAAAACCAGTTCCAAGGATGAATTTTCAAAAGAAGGGAACTCGATGGCAGACTTGTTGACTCTCACCAGAGGTTCCACATCTCCCGGGGAACTGTCGAAGGATACCGGTTTGGAAATCAGAACCAACCTATCGAAAAAACCAGCTCCGAAAAGGAGAAGGAACATAAGAGCAGCTGCAGGGAGAGGAAGAATTTTCAACGGAGTAAAGGAGATGGAGGAGAGCCCATTATGCTTTTTCACCTGAGGAACGGGCTTCCCCATCGGCCTGACACCCATAGACAAGGGTTGATAAACCGATCCTTCCCGTATTCCGGATATCAACAAGTATACCCCCTCCCTATCATTCATATCGACAAAACCCACCCCTCGTATTACCCTTTGCCCAACATGAAGTCACACCGCCTCCGCCTGCTGAATTTCAGGTTTGTTGTTCTCATGCTTATACTCTCAGCAGCTGCGATTGTTGTCGCCAGTCAATTCATGCTCATCAGGGTTCATGAAAGCTCAATGAATCCCACTCTTTTCGACGGGCAATGGGCTCTGGTACTCCGGGGACAGAAAAGGATACACCCGGGGGATATCGCCGTATTCACCAGTCCCATAAGCCACAACCTCGTTGTAAAAAGGTATATTTTCGGCAGTGATTCAAAACCTGTTATCGACCATGGATGGTTGGTAACCCCCTGGGGGCGCTGGTTTTTAACAGGTTCTCAATGGGAGCGGATAGATGGGGAAAACAACCTTCCCGGAGGACTCCTCTTCATGGTGGGTGACAATCAATTCCAGTCGTTGGACAGCAGAAATTACGGTTACATTCAGCCTGATAGTCTGGTAGGCCGTGTTCTGTTATGGAGAAAACATGGCTGAGCGTTCTCCCAATTTCAGAATGCGTATTCTGGCAGCTCTCTCTCTTGCTGCAGCATTACTGATAATTCTTCGCTTTGCATTTATCATGCTCTCTCCCGGACGGATTGAGTCTGCATCAGTTCAGGCCCCTGCTCTGGCTGAGAGAGGCTCTATTGTGGACCGGGAAGGACGAATTGTGGCCCTGCAGACCAGACTCTGGTCTGTAACCGCATGGAAACCGGAGATTGTGGATGCGGTAAAAACAGGGACACTTCTCGGGCCTGCTCTGGATATGGATCCTAATGCCGTCTCCCGCATGTTATCCGGGGGAAGTGCTTCCCGGTTTCTGTTCATAAAGCGCAAAGCAACTCCCACACAGTCCGATGCTGTACGAAAAATGATAGACGAGGGGTTATTACCGGGAATCGGGCTGCAGGAGGAACTCGGACGGCACTACCCCATGAAGAAACTGGCTGCAACTCTGATTGGACATGTGGGAACAGACAACATCGGTCTGGACGGAATAGAGTATGCTTTCAACAGAGTACTGGCCCCTGGCAGCATGACCTCGGAGGCCGACCGCATATACGGAAACAGCGTTCACCTCACCCTGGATATGAATACCCAGTTCCTGATGGAAAAAATCGCTGATGAAGCATGGGAAGAACATCACCCCGATTCCATGATGATACTGGTGATGAAGGCCAAAACCGGCGAGATTCTTTCCTGGGTATCCCTGCCCTCCTACGACCCGAACGTTTTTTCAAAGTTCGGCAGTAATGAAAGAAAAAACAGACCACTGACAGAAGCATATGAACCCGGATCGGTGTTCAAAGTGTTCACCTGGGCGACATTCCTGGAAAAAGGCGGTATTGAGGTAAATGATATTTTTGATACAAGAGGGGGTTATGAGCCCGATCTGTTTGTAAAATACGGGATTCCGCCGATTACCGATCTGGGAAATTACGGGATACTTGACGTTACAGGAGCACTGATTCACTCCAGCAACGTCGCCGTTGCCATGGCTTCAGAATCGGTCTCCGCGGCAGACTTCTACAAGAGTTTAAAGAATTTCGGTTTTGGAAGCCCCACAGGCCTGCCGCTGCCCGGAGAATCCCATGGCCTCTTAAATCCCGTTTCCGGGTGGTCGGCACGGAGTAAACCTACCATTGCCATAGGTCAGGAGGTTGGTGTTTCGGCCATTCAGATTGTCTCTGCTGCAACCACCCTGGCAAACAGCGGGATTCTGCTGCAGCCGAGAATTGTGGACAGAGTTGTCTCTGTAGACGGCACAGTTGTAAAGGAATACCCCCGAACTCCTGTCAGGGAGGTTATCTCCCCGAGAACAGCGAGAACCATACTGAATCTGATGGAGAAAACCGTGTTCTCACCGGGAGGTACATCCCGGCGGGCCGCCGTTCCCGGCCTGCGTATTTCCGCTAAATCAGGTACCGCTCAGATAATAGACCCCGAGACAGGCCGTTACAGTACCGACCGGTTTATGAGTTCCGTACTGGCACTGTTCCCCACAGAGAGCCCTGAGCTCATTGTATATGTAGTGCTGGAGAATCCCAGGGGAGCGAGTATTTACGGAGCCCAGACTGCAGCACCCATGGTGAAAAAAATAGCCGAAACACTCTCTCCGCTTTACGGTATACCTGTGGCAGGCAACACAGTAATGGAGCATTCAGGAAGGGTGAGAATTGAGAATCCCCAGGCGATGCCCCTGGGGGAAACCCTTCACGATCTCACCGGATATTCAAAGCGTATGCTCCTGCCATACCTTTCCCGGGAGGATATCAACTGGACCATCAACGGCGAAGGCTGGGTGGTATTCCAGTTCCCGCCTCCGGGAACCCCCATTGAAAGCGGAATGAATATTTATCTGGAGCTGAAGTAAGTGGGTATTC
>QNBK01000003.1 GCA_003644105.1 Spirochaetota bacterium
TCAGTAAGTTCTCCATCTCCGGTATATGCCAGCGTTTGTTCACCTGTTTCCACCTTCAGAGCCAGAGGTTTTGTTGATGCTGTATGCCTTGCATCCACAGCGGTGATTTTATATTCGCCGAACTGAACAGGATTCACAGGATTAATTTCAACATATTCAACATCAAACTTCGGCCTCATAATATGACTGCCGGGGAATAAGGCTTCCTGCAGCTCTTTAAGATGTGATTCTATTCCCTCCGGTCCGATAAGGGTGAGGGGCCTTTCCCTTTTTGAACCCAGCATGGCATCCATCAGAAGAAATGGAACGCCGCCGCAGTGGTCACCATGAAGATGAGTTATGAAAACGGCATCAATAGTGTTGGGATGGATTTCCTGCTGATGGAGCCCGATAAGAGCAGTTAAACCGAAATCCATGGCAAATCGGTTTTTTTTGTCAGTTACCAGAATACAGGGCTGCAACCGTCCCCCGCTACCGAAGGCATCACCTGATCCTATGAATCGTACTTCCAAATTGTTACTCCTGAGCAAAGATGCAATTATACAATATTATCGGCACTTCCCGGATGAAGAATGCTTGCTCATACATTGTTTCTGATACTGAATTGAGAAACCGGTTTACCCGGCTATACCTTTACATCAGCTTCGTAATCCACTCCCTGCATTCCAAAGCCATGATGCCTGAGGAATTCTGCACGGAATCCCTTGATTATCAGGTTCCGGAGCTTCCCCTGAAAAAAGACTGTCGTTAAACATCCGGTACATCTGCTGTATACAACCCTCATGCAGTTTTTCTCTTTCATAACCCGATAAAGGAGGGATATATACAGTGGAACGGCAGGGATTACAGCACTGGCCCGGGTAACCAGGGCTTTATTGATCGATACCAGAGCCTGCCCTCCCTTTGAAGACAGTCGTTTCTGAAGTACCGCAGCGGTTGATTCATCAAACAAGAGTGCCAACAAGATCCGGATCGTCCCCTTCATCTATTCCTTCAACCCGCACAGGAAAAATCCGGTTCTCAGCGTTTTTCCCGCCGGCGGCAGTGAACCTCACCGGAACATAGGACGCCGAAAAGCCCCGGGCTGTGATATGCCCGTCTTTCTGCAGCTCCGTTTTTTCCACAAGAACGCTCTGAACCGTTCCCATCAGAGATTCCCGGTAGGCCCGTTTGGTTCTCTCTGAAAGCCGGCGAATCTCTTCGGCCCGAGCTTTTTTAACCCCTTCAGGAACCTGCCCATCCATTTTCACCGCCCGGGTACCGTCCCGCCGGGAATAGGGAAAGGTGTGAATATGACCGAATCCCAGGCGTTCACACAGGGCCAGGGTATCGGCAAAATCCTCATCGTTTTCTCCGGGAAACCCGACTATGACATCTGTGGTGATGTTGAACCCCGGAATTTTTTTCCGGAGTTTTCCGGCAATTTTCTCAAATCCGGCGGCGGTATATTCACGTTTCATGGCAAGAAGAATTTTTTCAGAACCGGACTGCAGGCAGAGGTGCATGTGGGGGGTTATCTTCGGGTGATCCATCAGCCTGATAAGCTTTTCATCGATGAGATCCGGCTCCACCGAGCCCAGACGCAGCCGGAAATCCCCAGGGGCGTTCAGGCAGGCTTCCACAAGATGGGCAAATCCCAGTTTTACCCCGGATAAAGTCTCTTCCCAGCGGCTCATGTTCACCCCGGTAAGAACAATTTCCCTAAAACCTGAAGCCGCGGCCTCTTTCACAGCCTTCACCGTGTCGGCCAGGGGCCGGCTGATGCCTCTACCCCGGACAAAGGGGATGATGCAGTAAGTGCAGAAGTTATCACATCCATCCTGCACTTTTATCATGGCCCGGGTGCGGAACACTTTTCCCGCCAGGGGGTAGCCGAAGGGATCACGTTCATCTTCAGGGTACCCGGGAAGTATTTCCCCTTTGAAATGGGCATCCACCAGCTGTGGTATGTGACTCTTATGGTTGTTTCCCACTACATATGTGCGGCCATCAGCTTCCAGTTTCTCCCGATGACCGTCCACATAGCAACCGGCCATAACCACCAGTCCGGATTCTGGTGTCTCAGGCTGTTTCACCGTTTTCAGGGCCTGATTCATGGCCGAACGGCTCTTTCGATCGGCGGCATTGGTAACGGTGCAGCTGTTCACAATAACAGCGTCGGCTACCTCGCCGAAATTAACGATTTCCCAACCCAGGGTTATAAATCCTGTGGCAATGGATTCTGTTTCCGCCTGGTTCAGTTTGCAGCCCAGAGTCTTGAAGGAAACCCGGCGGCTGAGGTTTTCCATCAGAAAACCCGGCCTTCTACGCTCAGAGGCCGGGTGGAGATAATCTCGGCATCCGTAAAATCACCAATCAGAGCACCTTCACCGGAAGTTCCGGTAAGCCGAACGGGAATACGCCCCTGGGTATAACCTGAAAGAAATCCCTTACGGTCTTCCCCGGTTATCAGTACCCGCTGTACAGTACCCAATCGGCGGTGGTTTAAAGGGGCGGCGATTTCCTGAAGCAGTGCCCCCAGTCGGCGGAACCGGCGATCTTTTTCCTCATGGCTCACATCATCTTCCCATTCGGCACTTTTTGCACCGGGGCGAGGGCTGTACCTGGCGATGTAGGCCATGTCGTATTCAAACTCCCTCATGGCATCGGCGGTGTGTTCAAACTGCTCAGCTGTTTCTCCGTTGAACCCGACAATGATGTCGGTAAACAGGGTGGCGGCGGGCAGGATGCGGCGGATGTCCTGAACCACCGAGCGGTATCGGTCCATGGAATGGTTGCGGTTCATGTTTTTAAGCACTTCATCGTCTCCGGACTGGAGGGGCAGATGGATCCACTTGGCCAGCACCGGGTATTCGGCCATCACTTCCAGAAGTTCAATATTGATATCCCTGGGATGGGGAGATGTGAAGTAGGTCCAGAACTCTTTCCCGTTCTCCTGGCCGATTTTCCCTACTTCTCTCATGAGTTCGGGGAAAGAAAGTTCCTCGCCTTTTTTATCCAGGCCGTAGGAGTTCACATTCTGTCCCAGCAGGGTAATCGATTTACAGCCATCTTCCACAAGACTGCGGACTTCCTGAAGTATATCGGCTGAGGGCCGGGAAACTTCCCTCCCCCGGGTGTAGGGAACGGCGCAGTAGGTACAGAACTTATCACAGCCGTTCTGTATGGGCACAAAAGCCTCTATCTTCGATGAATAGCTGGGCTTGAGTTTCCAGAAGTTCTCGATGCGCTCCCGGGCTTCTTCCCTTCCAGGGGTTCCTGACTCCGGGGCTCCGTAGGAAACCTGGAGACTTCCCGGGCTGGGAACACCGTACTGCCGGATCATGTCGGGAAGGCCGGGAAGCTGGTCGATGGGGAATACCAGATCGAACATCTTGAGAAACTTCTCCCGGTCGGCGGGAAGCATGCAGCCGGAGATAAATGTAAGAACCGGTTTTTCAGCTTTGGAGGCATTCCAGTTCCGAATTCGCCCGTACACCCGGTCGATGGCCTTCTGCCGTACCGAACAGGCCACGATTCCTTTGATAACCACATCGGGATGATTCTCATCATCACTTTCGCTGTAACCCATGCCGTTGAGTACGGTTTGTATTCTCTCGGAATCAGATCGGTTCATCTGACATCCGAAGGGCATGATATAATATTTCATAAGTCGCTAATTCCTTGTTAAAAGTACAGCTCGGCGTGAATTCTATCGGCACTGAAACCCCGGGATGCCAGGATACGGTACACCTCTTCCACCATCCCGCTGTTACCGCAGAGATACACCATGCAGTCCCCGGGGATGGAATTTTCCTCCAGCCAGCCAGTTACCCTGCCGTGATAGCTGCCGCCCTCTTCCCGGCTGACACAGCTGACAATTTTATCCTCATCATAGTCAGCATAATCATAACGCTCTTCAATATAACGGATGCCGTGTATGAGGCGGTAATCAAGATCCGGATAAAACCGCGTGAAACTGTGAAAAGGGCTTATCCCGGTACCGGTGGCGATAAAAAGAAACGGCGCCGAGAGGTCATCCACAGAAATCCTGAAATACCCGAAAGCACCCTCAATATTCACCCTGTCTCCAGCAGAAAGACGGCGAAGTTCCGATGAAACATTCCCGCCGTCAATTTCCTTGATGAGTATCTCAAGAAAATCATCCGAAGAAGAGGAATAAACCGAATATTCCCGGCGGTGAATCCCGTGAGGAAGACCGGCAATGATGTACTGCCCAGGCTCGAAATTCAGATTGCAACGCTCCATACGCAGGACGTAGGAACCGGCCCCGGAATCCCGAATCCCGATAATTTTATGATTCGCCATACTAAAAGTGCCATACATTACTCCGATGCAGGGGTTTTCGCCTAGAGTATTTGCCAAAGTGCCGCGGCATGGTCTAACCTCATACCCATGCCTGATATTCTCAGAAAGCCGGAATGGCTCAGAATTAAACTTGATACCACAAAAGATACCGCCGCTGTTCGTAGAGATTTGCGGGAAAACGGTTTGAATACGGTCTGTGAAGAGGCCAAATGCCCGAATCTCCACGAATGCTGGAGCCATTACCGCACTGCAACCTTTATGATTCTTGGAAACACCTGTACAAGAAGCTGTAAATTCTGTGCGGTTAAAACAGGAATTCCCGATGCCCCGGATGAATCAGAACCTGAGCGTGTGGCCTTATCAATCGGAAAACTGGGAATAAGACACGCGGTGATTACCATGGTGGACCGGGACGATCTGGATGACGGCGGTGCCGGGATGCTGGCAGCTACAGGGCTGGCGGTAAAGGCGGCCAATCCCGGAGTAACTGTGGAGTATCTCTCCTCGGACATGAAGGGACTTGAAAGCAGTATCGCAGTACTGGTGGAATCGGCTCCGGAAATACTGGGACACAACGTGGAAACCATACGCCGACTGAACCCGGTTATCCGTTCCCGGAGTGACTATGATCGCTCCCTGAACTTTCTAAGGACGGCCCGGGAGATGAGCGAAACGATGCTCCTGAAGAGCAGCATTATGCTGGGTTTGGGAGAGGAAAAGTCTGAAATACTGGAAACCCTGGCTGATTTAAGGGAAGCCGGGTGCAACCTGGTGAACATCGGTCAGTACCTGCAGCCCACCCGGAAACACCTTCCTGTAAAACGATACTGGACTCCTGATGAGTTCAAGGAGCTTCGAAAGGAGGCCATGGCTCTGGGGTTTGACTATGTTGAATCAGGACCTCTGGTGCGCTCGAGCTACCATGCCGGGGTGCATCTGAAGAAGCTGCTTGAGAAGAGACAGGGTGGTGGGAGCGCGGATGCCGGGAAGAAAGAATCCACCGGAATTCCAGCTCCCGAAAATTCGGAGAGGGGCAGTTTGTGAGCGGTTTTGTGGATGGTGAAGGTGGTCTCGGGGTATTTTCGGAAGTCGGTTCCCTGAAAAAAGTGCTGCTCCACCGGCCTGGGAAGGAGATGGAAACTCTCACACCCGAGGTGCTGGAAAACCTTCTCTTTGAAGATATTCCCTGGCTGAAAAAACTTCAGATAGAACATGACGGCTTCGCCGATGCCCTGCGGGGTGCAGGATGCCGGGTATTTTACTACGCGGATCTGCTGAAAGAGGTTCTCGCGGATTCCGGGGTGGCTTCTGTGGCGGCGGATCATCTGGTGTCCACCGGCCGCATTCCCCAATCCAGACTCAAGGAGGAAATCAGGGAACTTCTTGTATCTATTAATGCCGGGGACCTGGCTGATGTGATGATTTGCGGACTCAGAAAAGATGCGGTACCCCACAGCGATGATGAAAAACGCCTTTCCTGGTGGATTCAGGAGGACTTCCCCTTTTACATCAACCCTCTCCCGAATCTCTACTTCACCCGGGATCCTGGAGCAATGATAGGTGAAGGAATGGCCTTGAGCGCGATGCAGACGGGAGCCAGGAGCCGTGAGACGTTCCTGCTGGATTTAATACGGCGTTACCACCCGATGTTTTCTTCCATCGGAGAGAAGCTCTGGTATTCCCCGGATATGGGGGACTCCCTGGAGGGCGGGGATGTGATGGTGCTCTCGGATACCGCTGTTGCCGTGGGGGCCAGTGTGCGCAGCGGCAGCGATGCCATTGAAACTCTGGCCCGTCGGCTCTTTGAAGAAGATTCGGGCATCAGAGAGGTTCTGGTTATCAGGATTCCCGCCGCCCGGGCCTATATGCATCTGGATACGGTGTTCACCATGGTGGACCGGGACAGTTTCACCCTGTTTCCCGGGGTGGAGAATGACATCCGGGTGTTCAGACTTACACCTTCAGGGGGCAGCGGCAAAAGCGGCTCAATCCGTATTCGGGAAGCTGAAACCCTGGAGAAGGGAATGGCCGGGGTTCTGGGAATGCCTGTAAGGATTTTAAAAAGCGGTGGGAAAGACCGTGGGGCGGCGGCCCGGGAGCAGTGGAACGACAGTGCCAATACACTGGCGGTGAAACCGGGAACGGTGATTACCTACAACCGGAATACAGCGTCCAACGAAGCTCTGGAGAAAGCCGGAATCAGGGTTCTGGAAATTGAGGGTTCTGAACTGGTGAGGGGCCGGGGCGGACCCAGGTGTATGAGCATGCCTTTACTCAGGGGTATATAGGCTCCAGGTGAATCCTGACGGCCTGCACCATTTACGAGAGCCTATTCAGATTCCCAGCGGATAAAGTCGGCAAAGACTGCAGGGATGGTGATTGTACCACTTTCACCAGTACAGACTGTCTCATCCAGGTTTTGGGCTTTTACCGTCAGAGTTTTACCCGGAGAAATTCCATTATCCTGACAAAAGGAAAGCATACCATCTGTCATTTCTCCCTCTTCTGTTATCCTGATAATTTTCACCTTGACTGACTCTTCGGCATCGGCCAGAGACGGGGCCTCCAGATAGTTTTTTTCAATATCCGATCCGGGAAAAGGATTCCCATGGGGACAGGTTTGTGGATTACCCAGACGTTCGGCCAGGTGTTCAGTCAGTTCGTCTGATAAAGAATCCTGAAGCAGACCGGCTTCTGCATCCGATTTATCCCAGGGAAACTGGAGTACATTTACCAGCAGATGTTCCAGGAGGAAATGACGGCGTACAACTTTTTCAGCAATATTACGCCCTTTCGGAGAAAGTCCAATGGCCCCATAACGGTCCTGGTCTACAAGACCCAGTTTTTTCAGACGGCCCACAGCTTGAGATACTGCCGGCCGGGATACCTCCAGCCTGTCGGCAAGCCGGGCATTGGGAACGATGCCGTTATCACGTTCAATCAGAAAGATCTGCGTCAGATATTCCGGGGCTGCCGGAAACTGGTTTTTAAGTTCTTGAAGTGTCATCGAATTATTATAGTTCAATTTTTAATTCTGTGGAAATTTATTATTAAGCAATGCTGGTTTCTCTGCGTCTGTACCTCGACGCTTGTCTATAAATCTGAGTATCAGAAAACCGGCAGCAGCACTCAAACCGAGAGCAAAACTGAGATACCAGGCGTAATAAGTGGGCCGGGTTAGCAGGAAAACGCCGGTAAGCCAGGGAGAAAGCGCCCTGCCGCTGCCTGAAATCAGAGGAAGTATGGATGCAAACCGGCCGCGGTGGGATGAGGGGGTATGATTTGCTGTAAATACCTCAACATTAGTGGCTCCGAGAATCTCACCGGAGGTCCATATAAGCACCGAAAGATAAAATGCCGCCGGAGAATGAAAGAATGCCAGCATTCCGAATCCCAGGGCATAGAGTATAGCGTTGAAGGCCACGTTTGAGATGGGGCGGAACCGTCGGGTTAAACCGATGATCGGCACTGTACACAAGACGACAAAAACAGCGTTGAGACTCATCATTTTGCCGTAGAGTAATGCCCCGGTTTCGGGGAACAGTTCTTTGGAGAAGATGGGAAGGGTAAAACTGTGCTGGCCGTATATGAACCAGGGTACGGCCATTAATGCAACAAAACTCAGCAGTATCGGGCGTTTAAGCAGCAGACGGACCGTAGAACCCTGTTCCGGCTGTTCCAGATTGGAAGAAGGTTTTCCAGAGGCAGATCCGAGAGTTTCGGGTACAAGTATGATGATAAAAACCAGTGAAAGCAGGGTAGTTCCCGCATCCCCGATAAAAAGCCATCTCGCATGGGATTCATAGAGAAAGCCGGCCAGGAACGGACCGACGGCAAAACCCAGATTCATAGACAGGTATAAAAGGCTGAACGCTGTCTTCCGGTTTTCGGGACCTGTCAGATCGTAGGTAATGGCGGAAGAGGCCGGCATCATCAGACCGAAAAAAAAGTTCTGTATCAGAATGGGCCAGATAATAAGCGGGGTGAAGGGCATAAAACCGATGATTCCCAGGCAGAGAGCCCCGATAATCTGGGCTGTAATAAGAAGCCTCTTCCGCCCCACCCTGTCGGCCAGCCAACCGCCGATCAGCGACCCGGGAACAAACATAACCGTGGCAATCATCAGAATCCTGCCGGCGGTACCCTTATCAAATTCCAGCTTATCGGTGAGTAAAAGAGTTAAAAACGGGTACACAAAACTCCCCACAGCGTTAACCATTCTGGCCACTGCCATGGCCCATATGGGTCCGGGGAGGGATCGGTATTCCCGGAAAACAGACATAGGCTGAATAATGGGTGTACATGGTAAAGATGTCAATTATCGGTGTTACCCGGGCTGCTGTTTTCAGGTTTCTATTGACGGAGTGGAGAGGGAGATTGAGAATAGCCGGCATGTTTCACAAAATAAAATGGCTCTTCATATCTGTTGCAATTCTTCTTTTCATATTATTGGTTCTGTTTCTCATTTTCCCGGACCGTCTTCCCCGCCGAGTACCCGGAGATATCGAGGATAATCGCTTTCTTCTGGATACGGTTGTCTCTATAAAGCTCTATCAAAGCGGCCGTAAGGATGTGCTGGATGAGGCCTTCACTCTGATTGAAAGTTATGAGAATCAGTTGAGCCGTCATAAAAGCGGCAGTGAGATTTCCCGTATCAATACAGCTGAGGCAGGTATGCCGACTGCAGTATCAGATACAACCAGGGGGCTGATCAAAACTGCCTTGAAATACGCCGAAATCTCTGGAAGCAGTTTTGATCCCACTGTGGCACCATTAGTTGATCTCTGGGGGATTGGAAGTGAAAACCCCCGTATTCCCACAGATGCTGAAATTGCCGATGTTCTGCCTCTGGTGGATTATACCTCTGTTGTTATCGACGATGATGCAGGAACGGTTATGATGGGAAAAAACGGTATGGCTCTGGATCTGGGGGGGATTGCCAAAGGCTGGATTGCCGATCGTGTTGGTGAGTTTTTAATCAGAAATGGTGAAGAACATTTTCTTATCAACCTTGGCGGGAATGTTCTGGTTCACGGGGGGAAACCTGGAAAGAAAGGTAATTCAGCCTTTAAAATCGGAGTGCAGAATCCTTTTGAAAAAAGAGGTTTGTACCTCGGATTTTTTACACTGGATGAAGGCTCGGTAGTATCTTCCGGAATTTACGAGCGCTATTTTGAATCCGGCGGTATCAGGTACCACCACATTCTGAGTACTAAAGACGGTTATCCTGTGGAAAACGATCTTGCCGCTGTTACCATACTCTCAAAGAAATCTGTTGACGGGGATGCCCTCTCTACAACGGTTTTCATACTTGGTCTTGATGCGGGGATGAAACTGGTACTGTCCCTGGAGGGTATCGAAGCAGCATTGGTTACCCGAAAAGGGGAAGTTGTATTAACCCCCGGAGCCGAGGAAATATTTGAAAAGAGGTGACGGAGAATCGTTCACATTCTATACTGTTGTTCATGAATATCCGGAAAATGGCTGAACAGCTGAAAAAATTTCTCAAAGCGGTTATCCGGAATATTATTGATGACCGCTTGTTTTTCCGGGCTTCAAGCCTGGCTTTTACCAGTTTTATTTCCCTGGTGCCTTTGACGATGATAATTTATTCATTCGGAGGGTTCGATCAGCTTAGTGAACGCCTGATGGAAGGTATAGCGAAAATCCTTCTTCCCGAAGGAACTGAGGGTATCATTCAAACTATCAGCAGCTTTACCAACAACGCACGAAGACTTGGAACCTGGGGAACCCTGCTGTTTCTTTTTGCCGCCGTAATGCTGTTCAACGCCATGGAATCCCATCTGAACGATATATTCCGGGCCCGTCCACGGAAGGGTCCTGTATTACGCATCGGCATGTATATCGCTTCCCTGGCTCTGGTTTCACTCGTTTTCGGTGTGGGATTCGGTCCCTTAGCCGGTTTGATGGGGGTTTGGAACAGTGTTCCCGGTTATATAAAGGGAGTACTTGGGCTGGCTCTCTCAATACTCGGATCCATGCTGGGTATGATGATGCTGTTCGGTTTGATAAGTGCGGCCAGGGTAAAATTCAGATCTGCAACTCTGGGAGCTTTTATCGGTGCATTAGGTTTGCAGGCGGCCAAATCCGGATTTACCCTGTGGACCACCCATTCTGTCCGGCAATCTGTTATATACGGATCTCTGGTATTTATTCCCCTTCTGCTCATCTGGCTGAATGTGGCCTGGATTGTTATTCTGATATCCGCGGAAATTACCTACGCTAATCAAATTGAAGGTGGTAGAAAACCACCACTGGGTTATACAACCCCGGCTGAGGAAACAGAAGTAGGCTGGAAAGTATTTCTATCTCTGGCCGACGACTTCCGGATCGGAAAAAAACCACCGGGGATAAAGGATCTGTCAAACCGGTTATCCATCGATGAGCGCCGGGTGGATACAATAATCAAGAGGCTCGAAGAAGGCGGAATGGTTCATCAGCTTCTGCATCATCCCTCGGGGTTTATTCCGGCGAAGGCCCCGGCGGATCTTAAGGCCGCAGACGTGTTTGCCGTTATTACCGGCTGGAACGGGCAGGAAGACTCGGAAAATGTTAACAAAGCATTCCCTATAATCCGCGATGGAATCAAATCTTCCCTGGCCGAACGCACTGTCCGTTCTTTTCTTATTGAAGAAGAGAACTGCAATTTCTCATGAAAAGAAAAGGTGTTGTCTACACACCGGAATACTGGGCGGATTGGGCTGTAGAAACATACGGGATTGCCGAAAAGTGGATAAAAGGCGGAGTGATTCTGGATCCGGGCTGCGGCGAAGGCTCTTTAACAACCGCTGTTATCCGCCGGGCATTCCGCATGGGTTATTCTCCAACTCCCGACGATCTGACCCGACTGAACTGTATCGATCGGGATAAGGAAGCCCTCAGTGTATTCAAAGAAGAACTTCCGGGGATTACAGGTATGCTTTTCTCCGAGGTTTCTTTCAGCGTGAGTGATTATCTGCTTGAACCACCGGGAATCAGAGCGGATGTCGTTTTTTCCAATCCTCCCTGGATTTCATTCGGTGATATGGATAATGAAGACAAGGAAAAATACAAACCTGTATTCCGGAGTTCCGGCCTTACCCCGAACCCGAAAAGCCTTATCCTCGGGGGATCCCGGATAGACCTGGCGGCCCTGTTTGTTGCCGTTGCCCTGAACCGGGATACCTCAGAAAACGGAGAGGGAGTTTTTTTTCTACCCAGCTCTCTTTTCCGAAGTGAGGCAGCTCACAGTGCATTCAGGCAGCTGAAACTTCCCGGCGGACGATCCTTTGCCCTGAAAGAAGTATGGGATATGGAAGGGGGAGTACCCTTCCCGGGAGCGGGAACAGCTTATTGTCTGGCACATTACAAAGCCGACGAAATACAGAAATGGCCCGTTTCCTGGTTTATTTCAGAACCGGGGAATGCCTGGAAAAAGATGGAAGCCGATCCTGCTGAAGACCCTGAATCGCCCCTGTTGCCCAGACCTGCCGGTTCTCCCCGTATCCACCCTCCCCGGATACATGTTCCCCAGGGAACAGTGCCCAGGCAGGGGGTAAACAGCCAGGGGGCTACAGCCGTGTTTCATATCAGAGAAATCGGTGAAGTAAAAGACGGCAGACTGCCTGTGGTGGGTAAAAACGGTGTTCAGGGTTTCCTGCCTGAAGAGCTTGTTTTTCCTCTTATGAGTGTTTCCACTTTCTCTGAAAATAGAGAAATCGGAGATGAGCCGGTCCCCGACAAATGGGTATTCATGCCCTACAGGCAAAATGGTAAAGTTTTGAACAGGGAAGAACTTGAAGCGTTCCCCGATGCCCTTGAATGGGTAGAACGTCATCAGGTTGAACTGATAAATAGGCGGGGCATGATGCTGAAACAGGTTATGAAAAAAGGGATTTACTGGTCAATGATCGGTATCGGCCCCTATTCTTTTGCCCCATGGAAGCTTGCCTGGGAGTCTTACGGCCGCAATCGCTTTGTTCCCAGGCTGTTCAGTGCCGAAGATGGAGTTCACTGGCAGGGGAACCAGGCGCTCCATGCCTACCTTCCATTTTATGATAAAACAGCGGCCAAAAGGGCATATGAAGATTTCTTATCACCTGATCTGGAGGGATATCTGAAATTACTCGGAGGGGCGGGAACGAAAAACTGGGCTCAGCCGGGGCGGATACGCCGGCTTCTGGCAAGCGAATCTCTGTAAGAGGAGTATCAGTACCGGAACCCTCCGAAAAGAGAAAAAGACATCATGTTCACCGATCCGGTATCAATCGAAAAATCCCACCACTCAAAACGTATCCCGCTGAAACCCCGATTAAAATACCAGGCTGCATCCAGCCTGTAATCCACAGTTTCCAGTATTTCCTGGCTGTCTGAACTATAGATTCTTAAACCACCACCGAACACCAGCCGTTCCAGAGATTCCACCTTGAAAATATGATAAAACAGTGGATCGGCACCCCAGAGTCCCAGATACAATGCCCAGCTGTAATCCACTCCCAGATTTTTATCGTTTGTTGTCAGCATTGAGCCGCCGAAGTCGATACCCAGTTCAAGGCGCGAAACTTTATTTTCAAGTAAAAAACCTCTTAGATTTATCCCCAGATCCAGAGCATTGAACAGGATGTCCGGTTCTCCGGGAGCCCAGGAATATCCGTTGCTTCTGAAGTTAAACCCCAGACTTCTGCCGAGAAAAGGCATCCAGTATCTGAAATCTGCCCGTAAGGATGAATAAAAAAACTCATTGGAGGATGACCAGGTATTGATAGTTTCCGAAGACAGAGGATTTACGGCAAATATTTTTATTCCCAGATCGAGACGCAGCGTATCTCGATAAGCTGAAGGTGGATTTCTCTTGTCGTTTTCACCCCGGTCTATCACAAATTTAGGCGTTTCATCATCCGATACTGTTCCCTGTTCGGAATCGGTATCCGCCGGTTTTACATCAACCGCTGTTCCTTCTGCCCAGGACTGCTGTGCTTCATCAAGGGCTTGAAGCTCCAGTATTGAACTTTTATAGGAAGGAATTCTGGGATCCAGAGGATTCAGTTTTTCAGCATCCACGAGAGCATTCAAAGCTTTATCCCACTCACCAAGTTCGGCTGAAGTAAGAGCAAAGTCCAGCAGGGCATCCACCTCGGGATTTGCCGTATAGAGTTCCACAACAGACTCCGCCTGGGAAAATAGGGAGATGGGAAGCAATGAGATTAGAATTGATACTATAATTATGTTAAAAAAAACCTTCACCGAAGATTCACCTGCCCACCCAAGCTCCTCCAGAGGTTAGAATCGGGAAAGTCCGGAAAAACTCCCCCCCAGTTCCCTCTGATTGTCGGCTTTTTCAGTTCTTCTGAAAGAGTATTCAAAAATTTACCCCTGATCATGTCCACAGCACCGAAAGAAGCAAGGTGCCGGGTGTGCTGCTGACAGTCGATCAGTCCGAATCCTGAGTCTATCAGTACTCCTGTCAGAGCACTGAAAGCAACTTTTGATGCATCAGAACGGCGGGTAAACATGGATTCCCCATAGTAGCACCCCCCCAGAGAAACCCCATACAATCCTCCGGCTAAATCACCATCCGTCCAGGCTTCAACTGAATGAGCATAACCCAGCCGGTGAAGCTGAATGTAGGCATCCCGCATCTCATCGGTTATCCAGGTTCCCTCCTGTTCCGGCCGACTTACATCCCGGCATCCTGATATCACCATATCAAAAGCCTTATCCAAAGTGAGTTCAAAGGGGTTTTTACGAATTTTCTTCTTCAAACTGGAAGAAATATGAACCCTTTCGGGGAAGATTACAAACCGCGGGTTTAGACTCCACCAGAGTATGGGGTCGTCATCAGAGTACCAGGGAAAGATACCCCGACTGTACGCTGAAAGGAGAGTTTCGGTGGAAAGATTCCCTCCTACGGCAATAAGATCGCCATTTACTTCAGAAGGATCGGGAAACTCAATATCCGCATTTAGAAAGGTACTCTCAGTGATGATCGGCCTCCGTCCTGATCCGGATGTCATCCCCTTCAACATCTGCAACGGCCCGGCCTCCGGCGGATAGTGATCCGAAAAGGACTTCATCAACAAAAAAGCCTTTGATCTTATCCTCTACAAGCCGGGCAATATTCCTGGCACCGAACTCCGGAGAATAACCCTTATCTGCAATCCAGATGAGCGCAGCCTCGGTAACATCCAGAATCACCCCTTTCGGAGTAAGCATATCTCTGAAGCTCTCTATCTCCTTACGGACAATGTTCAATACAACATCATGACCAAGACGCTCGAATTTAACCACTTTATCAAGCCGGTTTCGAAATTCAGGAGAAAATACACGCTGTACCGCATCATCAAGAACTCCATTGCTGAACTCGCCACCGCCAAAGCCGATCTTCTGCCTGCCGATTTCCCGGGCACCGGCGTTAGAGGTCATTATAATCACTACATTTCGGAAATCAGCCTTACGCCCCATGTTATCGGTTACAGTTGCATAATCCATCATCTGAAGCAGAATGTTGTACACATCCTGATGGGCTTTTTCAATTTCATCCAGGAGCAGTACCGCATGGGGAGTTTTCCGAATAGCATCGGTAAGGATTCCACCCTCCTCATACCCCACATACCCAGGAGGCGAGCCGATTAACCGGCTTACAGTGTGTTTCTCCTGATACTCACTCATATCAAAACGGTGAAGAGGTACACCCAGCTCCATTGCCAGGCTCCGGGCCAGTTCTGTTTTCCCTACACCTGTGGGTCCGACGAAAAGAAAGCTGGCCACCGGTTTATCAGGACGGCGGAAACCCGCCCGGGAACGCTTGATAGCCGATGCCACTTCGTTTACCGCTCCATCCTGGCCGAAAATAACAGTTTTTAGAGCTTCAGAAAGTGATTTCAGGCGGTCAGTTTCACCGGCGGAAACTGTTTTTTCCGGTATCCGTGCTATTTTCGCAAGAACTTTTTCAATATCTGAAACGTGGACTATCGGGAAAGCTGTCCCCATAGGGGTGCTTTCAGCCGGGAGTTCACCGAAGAGTTCACCGGGTTTCAGATTTGCCGGCTCCCCGGCTTCCGGGTCTGCATCTTCCTCATCTCCAGAAGAGAGGTTATAGCTTCCGGACTGTTTTTCCTCGTGGAGACGTTTCCAGGCTCCGGCCTCATCAATCAGGTCGATAGCCTTATCCGGAAGGTGTTTTTCGTTAAGAAACTGGTCGGAGAGATTTACTGCGGCCCTTAATGCCTCATCTTCATAAACCACCCCATGGTGCTCCTGATAAGCCTCCCGGAGTCCGAGAAGGATGTGGTAAGTTTCATCTTTAGTGGGCTCAGGAACTTCGATTCGCTGAAAGCGCCTGGCCAGGGCATGGTCTTTCTCAAAATACTTTTTAAAATCATCGTAGGTTGTTGACCCGATGCACCTCAGCTTTCCGGACATCAAAGCCGGCTTAAGGAGATTCGAGGCATCCATACTCCCTCCGGATGTGGCTCCTGCACCAATCACGGTGTGAATCTCATCGATAAAGAGTATCACCCGGTCCCGCTCTTCCAGATCTTTGAGAACCTTTTTAATCCTCTCCTCAAAATCCCCTCGATAACGGGTTCCGGCGAGAAGAGAGCCCATATCCAAAGACCAGATTCTAAAATTCTTTAGAAAACCCGGAACATTGCCGTCGACGATTCTCCTGGCAAGTCCCTCGGTAATGGCGGTTTTACCGACACCGGGTTCCCCCACATGAACCGGATTGTTTTTCAGCCTGCGGCTTAACACCTGCATGGTACGTTCCAGGATGTCTTCACGGCCGATAAGGAGTTCCAATTCCCCATTTTCAGCTCTGGCGGTTAAATCAACGGCAAACTGCTCCAGGGCACCGGGTTTCTTACCCCGTTTCGACCCTCTCGGCTGTGACTGTGATGGAGAGTGGGATTCTTCGAAAATATCCCCTATTTCTTCGGGTATTTCATCAAAACCTTGTTCAGATTCCTCTTCAGATTCATTTTCAGTGCCGCTGATACTGTGGGACACCACCTCCAAAAGTCTTATTCGGCTGACACCGGCTTTCTGCAGATAGTAGGATGCGTAAGAATCGTCCAGCTCGAAAATGGCCACCAGAAGATCGGCAGAACTGAGTTCATCTCTCCCTGCACTGCTCAGATGTATCAGAGTTCTTTCGATAACATCCTGCCACCCTTCGGTGAGCATGGGTTCGGTATCCTTTACAGATTGCAGATATTTGGCGAAATACCCTTCAATATTTTCCCTTATTTCATCAGGATCCGCATCACAGGCCTCCAGGATGAACCGGGGGGCGTCAAATCCCAGAGCCGTGTAAAGAAGATGCTCCGGGGTGATGTACTCATGCCCCTTGTTCTTCGCTTCATGGTAAGCCGCATTCAGAATTCCCTGAACTTCGTCCGTCGGTCTCATATTCAGGCCTTCTCCAGAATGCTTTTCAGGGGATATTCTCTCTCCCGGGCCAGCTGAGTTACCTGGGCAACTTTAGTCCGGCCGATGTCAAAAGGGTATATACCAACCATTCCCCTTCCTTTTTTATGCACATCAAGCATTATTTTCGTCGCTTCAATAGGCTGTTTATGAAATATGGAAACCAGGATTTCCACCACAAAATCCCGAGGGGTATAATCATCGTTCAGAAGAACAACCCTCCACATCTCAGGTTCTTTCAGCTCATCCCTGATATCTTCGAGCAAATCGCCCTGATTGTTATTTTTCGAATTTTCTGCCATATAGTAGGAATTTACGACTTTCAGCCCATACTATCAACAAGGAATGAGCAATGAATGTGTCACTTTGGTTTTACAAAAAATAATCCCTGCGTTATCATTAATATAATACATGCCGGGAGGCTCCTGATGAAACGTGCCGCTGTACTTTTATCCTTTTTGTCCATACTCGTATTTACAACCGTGTCTGTTGCTGCTGCTGAAAATTTTTATGATGACCTTTCCCAGGCCCAGAGATACGATCTTGCCGATGCGTATACCCGTGTGGCCGTTCAGTTTGATACTCTCGGAGAAAAAGAAAGGGCCGAAGGCTACCGAAACCTGGCTCTGGTAATTTTTCCCGGATTCGGCAATGTGGAACGGCCGGCACAGGATGAAAAACCTGTCACCGTTAAACGCCCCGAGCAGCAGGCACCAGATCCTTCGGGGGGAGATGCCTCTTACTATTATTTCAACAAACTTCTCCGGGGAGTATTCAATGAGAATAAATCCCTCACCCTCTCTGTTATTGCCGATCCTCTTTACCTTCCTTTATTCGATGCCGGTGTTGAGAAGACTTTGGTTTCATCCGAGCTGGACTGGTTTTTTGATGAGTACGATGTAAGTTCCATAGCTCCCTATGATGTATTTCAAATGAATACAGTTCAGGTGACTCCCCTGGATAACGGTTACTGGAGACTGGATGTTCAAACCCTTCCCGAATATGCCGATGCGGTTCCCGAAATAACGTTCTGGGCTGAAAAGATGGGGTTTTATTTCAGAAAATTCCCCGAAGGCTGGAGACTGGCCGCCATCGGACCTGTTGCCTGAAAAACGGATTGATTATCGTCTTCCAGGTCTTCAAATTCTTCTGAGGGCACCACCTGGGATGATGGGGAAAAATTCGGGGTGGAATTTGCGGACATAGCCGCAGCTCGGCGAAAGACAGACTGCTAACAGGGCGCGAAATTCGGTGATTCGACGGCGCCGGAGATTCACTTTAAACCTGTTCTCATACACCGTACAAAGGCGGGTTTCCCGATCCAGCCAGGGGCAGGGACTCGAGAGGTCAATTACCCGGGAACCATCCAACTACCGGTTTTTTCATAACAGCACAAACCTCATTCATTACAGTGATTGTCCCACCATTTCGCAATTCAAAAGAACATTATATTACTGCAGAGGGGCAAAAGTGCCGGATTCGTCCCGCCCGCTTTTATTGATGTAAATCACTTCCAGGGACACCGGCAGGTAAGTTCTGCCGTATCCCGACGAACGGGGTGTATTCCAGACAACAGTGTAACGGCCTATACCCTTTCTTCGGATTTCTCTGATAATGGCAGCGCTTCCCTCCGGGCTGAACATGTAGGAAGATTCACCACCACTTTGAGCTGCGATATAGTCCAGCTCTCTGCTGTTAATCCCGGGTTTACTGTATACCGGGTAGAATGCCACTCCGTTATTTGCCATCAGGCGGGCGGTTTCCACCAGTCCGTAGCGGTCGAAAGCTGCAGATGATGGCAGGCGGTTCACAAAAGCAACCACTGCTTTCCGGTTTCTGTCCGGAGCAATACGGGTGGCTGCCAGTCTCAGGGCTGCATCCCATTGTACAGGCCTGTCTCCGATGGATTCCTCCATCAACAGTTTAAACTCATCCAGGCCCTTCTCGGGGCTGACATCGTGAACAACCGATTTTACCCCCGCACCCACCAGAGAGAGGGTATCTGCAGAATTCAACACGGTGCTCAAGTCGTTAATCCCCTGAACCAGAAACTCAACATCGGCTGTGCTGCCCGACAGATCGATAACGGCTGCCAGGGAGATGGAATTATCCTCGGAGGAACTCCAGTCAATCTCAGGCTGGCCCAGGGACAATTCACCATCAAAAACACGGAAATTGGACGCATCCAGTCCGGAAATGGGATGCCCCCTCCTGTCCCGAACGGTAACATCCACAACAATATCCGGATATGCATCCCCCCTGACCCGGTCCAGAGTAACATCCAAACCTCCGTAGAGGGTGGAAAGCGGGGTTAATAGAACGATACTGTTGGCATTGAAATCACTTACAGCCAGATTGCCGTTTTCGTCGGTGAATGCAGAGGTAATCCGATGCTCACCTGCTCCCAGGGAGGCCTCAACACTGAGTTCACCGGTTAAAAGGTTAACTCTTTTTATTTCATTACCATCGGATATCAGTAAATCGCCATCAAGAAGTGATAGTCCCTCCGGATTGTTCAAACCTTCTTCAATCAGAGGGCCGAGATAGTTCCCCGAGGGATCGTACACATCGATACTGCCTTTCAGGGAATCGGCAACATACACCCGCTCCCCGTCACAGACTATTCCTGCAGGCCCTTCAAATCCACTGAAACTCAGGATGTAACCGCCGTCCAGACTCCACTTGCTTACACGGCGGTTTCCCCAGTCACTGATATAAACAAAATCTTTTCCCGGGGAGAGTGCCATGTACTGAGGACCGAGAAACTCACCATCGTTACGTCCCGTTTTTCCCCAGGTTTCAATACGATAACCCCGATTATATCCGGAAAGGGAAAGTACCGAGATTCTATCCGCCTGAAACTCGCTTACAAGAAGCCGTCCATCTCCCGTGGGAAGAATATCAAAGGGGCGGTCAAAACCCTCAAGACCGCCCTCATAACGTTCCACAAGGGTACCGTTGGCGTCAATCCGGACAACCTCTCCTCCGGCATAGGATGCCACCAGAAGCGAGCCGGAACCATCTCCCGAGCTTCGGGCGGATGAAGGTCTTTCAAAATACCTGATGTTATCTTCAAATCCGTGAAAGGCCACCAGGGGAATCCACTCATCATCCACCGGTATTTCTTCCTCTCCGGAAAGACGACGGCGCAGCTGCTCCGCCCTGTTCTGCAGGGCATTCGAAGCCAGTCCTTCATCGGCCAGACGGTCCCAGACTTCAAGTGCGGCATCCTCTATACCCGAACGCCAATACGCCCGGCCCAGCCACTCACGAATTTCAGGATCTGTGGGGTTCAGGGTTACAGCCCGTTCCATTGCCAGAAGAGCCTTCCCCGGCAGTCCGTCATTGTATGAAATAACACCCCATCGCCACTCCTCCAGAGCCTGAACAGACTCAAGACTGATATCCTGAGCGGGAACCTGACTCACCGTCAGTATTGATGAGATGAAAAGAAGAGCTGCGATACGACTATATTTTACTGTCCGGCTGCTCATGGGTCCTTACGGCCTCCAAATGACCTTTAATAGTATCATCCCCGGGACGGTTTGAAAGTGCCTCGGTGAGATAACGTATTGCCTCGGATGTTTTCCCGGCCCGGAAAAGAGCCCAGCCCAGTGAATCCCGGTAAGCCATATTATCCGGGTCCGTCTCTACAGCCTTCCTGCAGAGTTCGATTGCGGCAAGGGGGTCTTCCCCGCTGTCGGCAAGAAGATATCCCAGTCCATTAACGGCATTGGGATTCCCATCATCAAGTTTGAGAGCCTCACGGTAGCTTTCCAGGGCCAGATCGGTACGTCCCCGCCTCCACTGACAGTACCCAAGAGCAGACCATGCCTGAGGAGACTCAAACCCCTCCTGCAGCACTTCACGAAGCTGCTGCTCGGCTCCCTCTATATCGTTATTTTCAACCAGAAGCCAGGATAGAAGCATCCGGGCCTGATACAGACGTATCAGATGGCTGTCGCTGCCGACTACCTGGTGAAGAAGCCGTATGGCATCATCCTTTTCACCCAGTCTGGTATGGCAGAGTCCCATGTAGTAGGCCAGCTCGGTATCTTCCGCCGGATCGGTTTCCTCTGCAAGAAATATTTCCAGTGCAGCGGAGTAACGGCCTTCATTGTAGAGTTGAAGACCATCTTCTCTGAAATCCACGCTCATACACCCCTCCATTCAATTATATCATGAATGGAGGATTCAGGGGCGAGAGATGGTTCGACTGCAATGGTACTGATGGAAATTGAACCGTTCACCGCTGCAAGGGTGTCTGAACCTTTTTCTTCAGATGATTCGATGGCTGCCGGTTGAAGAAACCAGTATTCCCCCCCACGGGGAGAACGGAAACAAACCATTTCATCTTTGTAGCGCCGTTTCCCCGGACGGGTATACTCAACAGCTGAATCACCTCGGTATTTCTCCGGCCAGTTGATGTTGATAAAGTTGTCTTTATTCCAGAGCTTTACCAGGTTCTGAAGATTACCGGCAATAAATGATGCGGCCTTCCCGAATTCCCATGGACCTGTAAATGAAGCGTATGATACGGAAACTGATGGAACCCCTCTGAGAGAAGACTCCCTGGCAGCCGCACATGTACCTGAATACAGTATATCGGTGCCCAGATTAGGCCCCTTGTTGATTCCGGAGATTACCAGATCCGGGAGACAGGGCATAATGGCCTGAAATGCGATATTCACACAGTCCACAGGGGTACCGTGAACAGCAAAACGATGTTCTTCGGGAAACCGGGTGATTTTAAGCCCCTCATTAAGGGTGATACTGTGAGATTGACCGCTCATTCCCTTGTCCGGAGCCAGAACCCAGACTTCGTGGGAATCCATGAGTACCTCTTCCAGAGCATTCAGACCGGGAGTACCCAGGCCGTCATCATTTGTCAGCAGCAGAATCATTTTATTATCTGTCCGAAAGATGAATCCGGGCACCTTCACCAGGCTGAACCTGGAAAACACTGGCCTTGAATCCGAAAATTCGATCGTACTCCTCAAGACGTTCTTCGTAGTTACTTTTCAGTTTTCCATCTATAAGAGTAACCGTACAGCCACCGTATCCGCTTCCTATCATTCTGGAACCGTAAATTCCGCCGGTTTCCATGGCTCTCTTAGCCAGCCAGTCCAGTTCAGGACAGGATATTTCCAGAAGATCCCGGAGACTTTCATGAGAACGGAACAGTATTCGTCCGGCGACATCAAGGTATCCGCCTTTAAGAGCTTTCCCGAATTCGTGAATCCGGGCATTTTCCTTGATAACGTGAAGACATATACGCCTTGAACGTTCAGATAAGCCATCAATAGTACTGGAAAGATCGTCCCGGGAAAGATCGCGGAACAACATCCCTGATTTTCCTACATCCAGAGCCTGAACACACTCCCTGCAGGAGGCATCTATTTCACCCTTCTCATCATCACTCATGGTTTCCTGCACCCTGGAATCGGTAACAAGTAGAGTTGCCGGAGAACCGGGGAATTCAAGGTAGTCAACTTTAAGGGACCTGACATCAAGAAGAGTCAGAAAACCTGATCGGGAATAGTAGGAAACCATGGGGGATCTGATACCTTCATGAAGATCCATAAAATGGCTTTCCGACGATCGGGCGGCATCGATTATACGGGCATCTGATATATCAAGAGAAAACAACTCTTTTATTGCACATACCGTTGCAACCACCAGAGCTGAGGAAGAGGCCAGGCCTATCCCCATGGGGACTTCACTGAACAGGGTAAGGTTCAACCCCCGAATATTAAATCCCATGTGAATCAAGGCGTCGATAACACCTTTACTGTAATTTGCCCAGCGGTCTTCTCTTTTATACTTAAGTCCTGCAATGGTGGACTTCTTCCGCTCATTAAGATTAGCTGAAAAAAATCGCAGGGAATTGTCGCTCCGCCGGGAAGCCGCTATAAAGAAACGGCGGTCGATTGCCAGGGACAGAACATACCCCTGGCCAACTTCACCATGATCGCCCAGTAAATCCACCTTTCCAGGTGCACTGGTTATGACAGTGGGTTTTTCGCCGTATTCTTTTTCGTGGTGTACAGAAATCTGTTCAATCAATAGGTCCGCCGTCTCGTATGCAAAATCCTGTAGGTGTTACCCGAAGGTTATCAAGATTTTACGCCGAGATTGAATTGGAATCAAGAAAAGCCTTCATTTTACCTTAAAAAAGGGCTGTCCCTGATATCAGAACAACCCTTCTCCTCACAAAACAAAACTGTTTCTGCTATTTCGACTTGATACCGTACTTTTTGTTAAAACGCTCAACACGGCCTGCAGTGTCCACCAGCTTCTGTTTTCCGGTGAAAAATGGATGACAACTGGAACAGATTTCCACCTGTAAATCGCCAACTGTTGAAAACGTTTCAAACTCATTACCGCATGCACAGGACACTTTTGCGGCTTTATAATCCGGATGGATACCTTTTTTCATAACTGTAATTCCTATTCTGTCGGACACGCTACAAGTCGCGTGCAGTTCCCGACGTATTCATTCCCTTGAGAAACGCCTCATTATTCTTGGTCTTCCGCATCTTGTCAACGATCATCTCGGCGGATTCCATATCATCCATGGGGCTTAATACCTTTCTAAGAACCCACATTTTGTTCAATTCCAGATCGTTGAGTAGAAGATCCTCTTTCCTGGTACTTGATTTTTTAACATTGAAGGCCGGATAAACACGTTTATCAGCCAATCTGCGGTCCAGAACCAGCTCCATATTACCGGTACCTTTAAACTCTTCAAAGATAACTTCATCCATCCGGCTGCCGGTTTCTATCAGAGCCGTGGCAATAATGGTGAGACTGCCTCCGTCCTCAATATTTCTGGCAGCACCGAAGAAGCGTTTGGGCTTATGAAGAGCATTTGAGTCCACACCGCCGGAAAGTATCTTCCCGCTGGTAGGTACCGTTTGATTGTAGGCCCGGGCCAGACGGGTAATGGAATCCAGAAGAATAACAACATCCTTCTTATGCTCCACAAGCCTTCGGGCTTTCTCCAGAACCATTTCGGCAACCTGCACATGACGGGTGGCCTGCTCATCAAAGGTTGAGGCAATCACTTCACCCTGAACACCGCGCTGCATATCGGTAACTTCTTCAGGACGTTCATCGATTAAAAGTACAATGAGGTAGACATCAGGATGATTTTCTGTAATCGCATTGGCAATTTTCTGCAGAATAACCGTTTTACCTGATTTAGGTGGAGATACTATCAAACCTCTCTGCCCCTTACCGATGGGGCAGAACAGGTTGATGATTCTTGTAGAGGGATCGCCAATCCGTGTTTCCATATCCATTCTTTCGGTGGGATACAAAGGAGTTAGGTTCTCAAAAGCCACTCTGGTCTGGGCTACCGAGGGTTCATCAAAGTTTACGTTAACCACCCGTAGCATGGCGAAGAAGCGTTCACCCTCTTTAGGAGATCGAATCTGACCATAAACAGTATCACCGGTTTTCAGGTTGAACAGACGGATCTGACTGGGAGAAATATAGATATCATCAGTCCCCGGAAGGTAGGAGTTCTGGGGTGAACGGAGAAAACCGTAACCATCCGGAAGGATTTCAAGAGATCCATAGGCGTAAATTACACCGCCTTTTTCAATATGTGCCGTGAGAACACGGAAAATAAGTTCCTGCTTTTTCAGAGGAATAAGATCCTCTTTTTTCAGTCCCAGATCTTCTGCCATCTCCCGCAGATGGGGCATGGTGGTTACCGAAAGATCGTTAATCTGCAATTTGGGGGCGTCAGGATCGTGCTTCGGCCCTTTAATCGGCCTGTTACCATTACCGCCTTTCTTTCCCCGGCGGCGTCCCCTGGACTGTTCCTGTCCCTGAGGTTTAACTTTTTCTGTTTCCGATACGTCAGGTTCAGGATTGCTTGGAGCCTCTTCCCTTTCTTCTACCCGTACCTGTTTGTGAATTTTCAATCTGGCTGGAGAAACGGTTTTCTCAACTGGTTCTTTTTCTTCTGACACCCCAGGTGATTCTGATGTTTCGATGGATTCTGACGAATCAGTCGGTCCGGCCGATTCAGCCAATCCACCGGATTCGGCTATACCTTCATTTTTAACAGACTCAGGTGTTTCCTGTGTTGATTTTTCATCAACAATATCATCCTGAGACTCTTCGTTATTGGAAGCCTTGATAACAATGGCCTTTTTCCGAACTTTTTTAACAACTTTAGCCGTTGTTAATTGTGATTCCTGTAAATCCAGTTCACTCTGTTCCGGTAATCCGTCCGACACGAGTTTATCCTTCCTGCTGATAATTCCCAATGAATTCTCTCCTCAACAGGAATCTATTCCTGCGGGTACATGGTAAATATGTTCTGATTTTAGAACCTGTACGCGAGACGTACAGGACATTATGCACATGAATACGAACGATACGCTTAATACCGCTTCCTGAATAATATAGTTACTGCCTGCATCACCTGTCAAGAAGAAGAAACTGGTAGTTTTACTCAATCCTGCCTGTCTATCAACAATAATAGGCCTTCCAAGGCCTTATCTTCAGTTTTCTTACGGATTAAAGCCCTATCCCCATCAAAATGAAACAATTCCGCTGAAACATTCCCTGAAGGACTGCACCAGGCAATCCACACGGTACCAACAGGTTTATCAACTGTTCCGCCTCCGGGTCCGGCAATGCCGGTTACCGCAACGGTCCAGTCAGCTGCACTTCTCACACGTATTCCCCAGGCCATCGATTTCGCCACTCCCGCAGATACAGCTCCATCTCTATCAAGTAATTCGGGGTTAATATCAAGTAATGTGATTTTTGCTTCATTGGAATAAGAAACGATTCCACCCCAGACAACTTCAGAACTTCCCGGTATATCGGTTAACCGGGCAACTATACCTCCACCTGTACAGGACTCAGCTGCAGCAAAGGTTTCTTCCCTGCGGGTAAGAATGTCTATTATCTTAAAAGAAGCACTAGTCGACACGTTGAAGATTCTTTTTCAGGCGATCCAGAGGAACTGAAAAAATATCCATTCCGGAAGGATCAGAGAGCATTTCGCAGTCTCCCTGAAACCCTGTATTCTCCGCCATTATGAGGTTGGAACATCTGATATTTCCGACTATACTGCCTCCCGGGAGGACTTCAAGTCTTTCTGAGGCACTGACATCTCCCCGGATTAACCCTCCTACAACCAGAACGCCGACATTAATATCGGCAACAACTTCCGACCCGGATTCCACCATCAGAAATCCCGGTGACTCAATGGCACCTTCGAAATATCCATCAATTTTAAGAGAATCCTCAAATTTCAGAACACCCTTAAACTTTGTTTCCTCACCGAGCACGGTTCGGGTTTTATAGGAACTGTCTATTCTACGCGACATATTAATTCAACTACTTACTTTTCATCCCGTATACACCGTCCCAGCCCTCATCAGGAGGATTATCAATATATTCCTGACACCGAGCTATAAAAACATTGGACGGTTCATCAGTAGGATCTGTTTTGTACGCTGCACTGAAATATTTCAAAGCTTCCTGAAAATCACGTTTCTTATAGAAATCCCTACCCCTGGCAAAGAGTTTGATTGCTTTTCTCTTTGCTTCGGTAATCATACAATTTCTCCTGAATTATCATGCAGTTCTTTAAAATGCTCACGAAATCGATCTTCCAATTCTCCGAGAGATAATTCTGCAGCTCTGAGAGAACCGTTACTCTCCTGAAGTTTCTGAACTTCATCTTCCAAACCGCCCAGGGCTGCCAGAGTCTGCTCAGTCTCAATCATCACCTGTTCTTTAAATTTTTCCACAGCCTTTAAATCGCTGATATCAAGGGCATTGGAAGCTTCTACAAGTCCGAGAACAGGAGTTTTCAAATGCTCTGTGAAATATATCAGAGATTTATTGAGAGAATCGGTTAAAGCCAGTCGCTTTTCTCTGAGCAGCACCTGCCTGGAAAGTTCATGATTTCTCAGAACAGCACGAATCCTGGCAAGTACCTCAGAAAAATTAAATGGCTTGATAATATAATCATCGATACCAAGTTCAAACCCTTCAATTTTATCTTTAACGGCATCCATAGCCGAAAACATAATAATGGGGATATCCCGATACTCAGAGTATGCATCGTCTTTTTTAAGCATTTTGGTGAGTTCCCAGCCGGTAAGTCTGGGCATGATATTATCCAGGATAATCAAATCGGGAACATGTTCCCGTATCATTTCCAACCCTTCCTCACCGTCAACTGCCATAAGAACCACAAAACCGAGACGTGTAAGCATCACATCAAAGAAGTCAAGATTGATCTGTTCATCATCAATTATCAGAATTTTCTTTTTATTCATGTTCACCCCTATTGTCCCCCGATTACCTGAGTCCGTCAAGGAATGACAACACAACTGAAAGACGACAAAAACAAGCCCCACCGATTAGAATGGGGCTTTGTTCATTTACAGATTTTTTTTAATGACGAAGGTTCCACGCCATTTTTTTGAGCTCTTTACCCGGGCGAAAAACTGTAACACCGTGGGTTTTCACCGGAACAATCTCTCCGGTTTTAGGATTTCGGGCTTTTTCCCTACCCTTACGGGTTCTTATTTCAAAAGTACCGAAGCCGCGCAGCTCGACAACTCTGTCTTTGGTCAGCGCGTCCTTTACCTCTTCGAAGAACGAATCGATAACACTGTGGATATCTTTCCGGCTGATCCTTGACGTCTCATAGATATGTTCTATGATTTCGGCCTTGGTCATTTTCATCTGATCTTTATCTTCGGCCATCAGAATCCTCCTCTCTTCGAACTGGAAATCAATACTATTGTTTATCAGGCCAATGCTGTCAATTTTTTGTAAAGGCGTGATTTCTTCCGTGCAGCAGTATTGCGATGGTAAAGTCCTTTACCTGATGCTGTATCAATTAATTTTACGACTTCTGCATATTGTGTTTCAGCTGTAGCTTTTTCTTTACTGTCCACAGCTGACTCAAAAGCCCTAATACTGGTTCTTACATGACTTTTAATCGATCGGTTATGTATACGTCGTTTCAGGTTCTGTCTGTGCCTCTTTGCGGCATCATTCGAATTGGGCAATGGTATCAACCTCTTTACTATTTATCCCGTAATCAGGGACTTTCAGAACTAACTTTTAACAGATAACCCCTTTACCGTCAAGGTTTAAGGACTATCTTCCGGCTTCTGTCTTTCTAATTGAAATCCCGAGGGCGGCGTTCTTCCCTCTTGCATTTCTCACAATAGGCGAAATGCTTCATCCGACCGTTGGCGAAAACGGACCGCATCTTCACTTCACCGCCGCAAGGGCAGATAAACTTATGGGTCCCCGATATGGTTCGCGCATTCTTACTGACTCCGGCCATGGGCTTACTCCTTGAAGTCTCTTTCTGTTCATCAGATCGAGACTCCTACTAATTATTTGGCGGACCGATAATAACAAAACGACCCGAACGATGTCAACAACCCGAAAAGTGCATATCCGGCTTCAACGACAGAATCTATGCCTCTTCTTCCTCCGGCTGGATTACCCAACCGCCACCATTTTTACGGGACAAACGGGAAACAGGAACCTCCATCCGGCGGCCTTCGGGTCCGAAAAGATGTATCTTACGGGCAAATATATTCACTTCCGTAACTTTATAATTCACACCCTCAAAAGAAATCCGTACTCCTTCATGAGGCATTAGTTTACGCTCAGCGGAATAGTGTTCATGTTCAAATGCAAGGCAGCAAAGCAGCCGCCCGCAGGGGCCGGATATTTTCAAAGAGTTAAGTGAAAGGTTCTGCTCTTTAGCCATTTTAATCGATACCGGCTTCAACCTGTCAGTGAGACTGTGACAGCAGAACTGCCTACCGCAGACAGCCACACCTCCAACCACTCGTGATTCATCACGAACGCCGATCTGCCTGAGCTCGATTCTCATTTTGAAGTGGGCAACCAGTTCTTTCACAAGTTCCCTGAAATCAATACGATTTTCAGCCGTAAAGAAAAACATCACTTTCTGTTCATCAAGCATGTAATGGGCGGAAACCAGTTTCATTGCCAGTTTAAGTCTGGAAATTTTCCCCCGACATACACTGTAGGCTTCTTCTTCCTTCTGCTCATAGTTCCCACGCCTGACAATATCTTCATCACTTGCTTTCCGAACGATAAGACGGACATTCTCAGCGTCCACACCGGCTTTGTCTGTAACCGGTCCGAGGATACGGGCCAGGTCTCTGCCGTATCGGGTAGAAATAACGACAAATTCCCCTCTTTCAATTTCCGAGCCGTCTACTGACGCACAATACTCAAAATCGTTGGTAGGTATAATTCTGGCACGCCAAAGCTGTTCGGGGACATCATTGAAATCCGGCATGCCGACATTTCCGTCCCGGTGGCTGAGGTCTCTGTATTGTCCGTTTTTATCTTTACTCATTTATTACTCTTTAACAGCCTCTTATCCTGTCAGATCCACCAGCATACCGTGGATTTCATCAATTCGCTGTAAAATATCCAGTTGATCACTCTGATTTTTCAGAACATAGGCGGCCAGACTCTCCAGACGCTCATCAACAACCCGAATTATGACATATTTTTTCTGCTGCATTGTCTTGGAATTACGGATTCCAAGAGTTTCGTCCATTTCGATACTATTCTCAATCACATAACGAAGAAAACGCCGTACCGCTGTTTTATACCCGTTTAACGGTCCGAAAACAGAATCCTTTTTTAAGGCGTCACCTTTCTCGTACACATCGTCCAGCAGGCTTTCAATGGTTTCAGACCCATCAAGCATGGGAAGTGGTCCGGGGGCGAGTACAGAAGCCGCATCACTTTGCTCACCGGAAACTTTCCCGAGAACAGAACTGAACGCTGTCTTACCGGCTTTTCCTGTTCTGGACTTCTCTGTATCTTTTTTTCGTTTCAAACGTGTGTCGAGAGTAGAACCGATTTGACTGAGCCTCTCGATATCCATGGACAATTATCACAACCCGGAAGAGGAATTCATCGATCTGTTATCAGTTCCTCCCCAGTCAACCGAAAACAGGGCTTCTTCTCCGGAAGGTGCTGATGCCAGAATCCTGCTATCTTCTGAAATCGTACAATGACCATGCAGAAGTACTCCCTCTTCAACAATTATCTGCGGAGCACGAATATTCCCGATCATAACGCATGTGGAGAGCAGAACAATTTTACCTGAAGCCTTGATATCGCCCTTAACAATCCCGCCGACAACAACTGTATCGGCATTAATCAGGCATCGGGCCCGACCGGCTTTACCGACAAGAACCCGTCCATCGGTCCTGATATTTCCTTCAAAATCACCATCGATTCGAAGTAAACCTTTAAGATCCAGATCGCCGCGAAACCGTGTTCCATCGCCGATAATGGAATTTATGAGAGCCTGACCTTTTGTGTAATCGTCCATAAAACTGAGTTGAGCCTCTATTGATACCGTTGAAGTGATGTCGTGATATTGTCCAATCCATCCGGGTTTGCCATGTTCAGGAATTTGATAGGATCTACCAACTGGGTTCCTATCATAACCTCATAGTGGAGATGAGGACCGGTTGATTGCCCGGTACTGCCCATTGTCCCGATAACTTCTCCCTGGGAGACAATCTGTCCGACTTCAACAAATTGACGTTGCATATGTGCATAGCGGGTTTTAAAACCGTATTTGTGCTGAATATCAAGATAATTACCAAAACCATTGGCATCAAAATCTTTCTTTATGATTTTACCGTTGGCGGTCGCCATGATGGGAACACCATAACCGAAAGCCAGATCGACCCCGCGATGAAGGTACCAATACTTTCCGAAGGGGTGTATTGATGGGCCGAACACCTGGGTAACCCAGCCCCGGACACCTTGAAGAGGCCAGATTGTCGGGATATCCGAAAGTAGATCTTTCTGGCTTGAGAGTACCATACCGATATCGTCAAGGGAGGATACCGAATCATCCAGAGAAACCCTTAAAGCCTGTAAATCAGCAACCTCAGCCAGGGTATTGCCATCGGTCTGTTCCACTGCAAAAAGAGACGAAAGATCTCCACCACCGGCTGCAGAATCTACAGCTGATCCCTCCAACCCGAGAATATCCATTGTATCGTTCAAACTGTTTTTAAAAGCACCGGCAGATGAAACCAGCTGTCCCACCTCGTCTCTGATAATATCCAGACTTGCTTCTGTCTCAACCAGATCCCTGGATCTCGATGCAAGAAGAACTTCTTTTCCGGAAAAATCCAATGAAAACCAGAAGAATCCTGCCAGCAGTCCCAGAAACATTACCGCCATAAAAAACAGGGTAAACAGTGATACTTGAAAATGGACTGTACGCTTCTCTGTATGCGGAACAAGCATAATCGTATATTTCTGCCGACCGAACCGCCAGAGAGAACCCGTGATTCCGCCGGGATTCTTTCCTGTTCGTCGGGTTTTTCTGTTCTTTCCAGGCCTCAAATCCGGCACATTGTCCCCTCGTCGAAGATTGCCATTAGGTACAGGTTTTATCATATCCTACCAGCCCGCTAGAAGGCAAGCTCCGCAGGAAACTCTGCAGGGAAGGCGATTGATGTTGACAAGCTCAGTGATACACGGGTAAAAATAGGGCAGGTCAACAGTCCTGCAACCGGCAGGCTGACTTAAACTTCCCAAGGAAAGCGGGTTACTCATGCGTTACTTTGATACACACGCACATATCGGTCTTATACATGAAGACCCGATAGAACAATTGATCATCACACAGGAAGCCAAACAGGCCAATGTTCATAAAATTATGAGCATTACAAACAACCTGCAGGACTTTTTTGAGGTTTACCAAAACCTCTCCACCGCTTCCAACGTCATATTCAGTATCGGCGTGTCTCCATCGGAAGTTCAGCATCCCGGTTCAGATTGGCAGCAGAAAATCAACGAAGGTGTCCAAAAAGACCGCGTTGTAGCCATCGGTGAAACAGGATTGGACTATTTTCGGAAGTTCGGGGATAAAAGTTCCCAGGTGGAACTGTTTATAGCCCAGCTGGAGCTGGCCGAGAGCTTCAAGGTCCCTGTTATTATCCACAACCGAAAAGCAGGCCATGATATCAAGGAGATTCTCAAATCCAATTTACCCTCCAGGGGCGGAGTTCTTCACTGCTACTCTGAAGACTGGGAGTTCGCTTCTGAGATGCTTGAAAATCACGACAACCTGTACTTTTCCTTTGCCGGAAATGTTACTTACAGAAATGCCCGAAACCTTCATGAAGCTGTACGCAATATTCCCATGAACAGGATTGTTATTGAAAGTGAAAGCCCTTTTATGGTACCTGCTGAATTTCGAGGTAAACGTAATAAACCTGTGTACCTGCCTTCCACTGCAGCCTTTATTGCCGAACTTCGTGAGGAGCCTGAAGAGGATGTATCCAAGGCCCTGTGGGAAAACGCCTGCAATCTCTTTGGTATAAATCCCGAAGAGAAATGATGAGATTTACAGGCCGTGTACCTTCAACCGATTAAAATCGGTTCTCTACACATCAATGGAAATATTTTTTCCGCACCCATGTCGGGTTATACCGACTGTGTAACCCGACACATTTTCTGTAATAACGGTGCTTTTCTCGCATACACTGAAATGATTTCTTCAGAAGCACTGGTGCGAAACAGTTCCCGTACACTCTCTATGCTGAAAAGATTTGATGGTGAAAAGATTCTTGCGGTACAGCTGTACGGATCCAAACCGGAAATCCTGGGCCGTGCAGCTTTAATTGCAGCTGAAAACGGTGCCGATCTAATCGATCTCAATGCGGGCTGTCCTGTACGGAAAGTTACACAGAAAGGTGGAGGTGCCGCTCTGGGCAGAGATGTCCGGAAACTGGGTCTGGCAATCAGGGCCATGGTGAAAGCCGGATTACCCGTCACCGTTAAAATTCGCAGCGGATGGGATGAGACAGAACAGAACTGGCGTGAGGCAGTGCAGGCTGTTGTTCAGGAGGGCGCCTCAGCCATCGGATTTCATCCCAGAACATGCCGTCAGGGATACGGAGGAAAAGCGGACTGGAAGGCTCTTGGGGAGCTATCGGCAGCAGCTCCGGTACCGGTTATCGGTTCCGGAGACCTGGATTCCCCTTCAGCAGTCCTGAAGATGCTGAAAAAAACCTCATGCAGTGGAGTAATGATTGCCCGGGGAGCCATCGGGTATCCGGAAATTTTCAGCCGGACATGCAGTCTGCTTAACGAAGGGACACCAGAAATACCCCCAACCCCGGAAGACCGTCTGAGAAGTGCGAAAAATCACCTGCTTATGGCCGCTGAAACCTTCGGAGAAAATTCGGCTGCAAGGAATATGAAGAAACTTCTGGCAGCCTATGTCAGAGGCTGGCCTTCGGCTTCAAAACTGAGAAACGATCTGATGAAAACAACAAACCTCTCCGCCCAGCTGACTTTACTGGACGGATTTATACAGGATTAACAAGCACTTTCAGCTTTCAAGACCCTCTTCCAGATAACGCTCGATAAAATGACTGAAATCATTCTGATGGATTCTGACAATTCCGCACTCCCGGTCTACGCTCTGTGGTGAATCAGACGCATGTACGGCATTTACCATGATATCACTGCCGAAATCCCGGCGGACGGTGCCTCCGGGAGCCTGCCGGGGATCGGTGGGGCCGAGTACATCCCTGATTTTTTCAACGGCATTCTCACCCTTATAAATAAGTATCATAGACTTGACTGTACCCGGACGATCCAGCTCCTCAAAGGGCACATTTTCAGGCCTCCTGCCTGACATGAACTCGACAATACTGCCGAACTGATAGTGGGCAAAGCTGATTCCAAAGGAATCCACAAGGCCTTTACGGGCACCCTCATCCAGGGCAATGCTGAACTCCGCTTCAAGAACATCTGCGGCTTTTTCAGAAATTGATGGGGCCAGTTTTTCTTCAAGAGCCGATTTAACGGTTCCATAAAACTCCAATGCATCGGCTGTGGACATCTGATAAACCTTCATTCCGACGATGCGGAGTCCTGTTCTGCTGAGCATATCGATAATAGACCCCGGACGAGTGGATCGGGCTCTCCAATTATCCGGCTTTATTATCACGAGAGTTTTCTGAATCTTTGACGGGTCCGGGTAAAACACATTGTGAACGACATTATCTGCAGACTTCATATAATTGGAAAATATCCGCAGATTATCCAGAGCCTCGGCAGAAGAGTGAGGTGTCAGAACCGCAGGTTCAAAATATGTCACCTCTCCATCGGCGGTCTTAACAAGATCGGCGTAGGTATCCCGGATTGTTTCTCCGGTTAATGATTCGATACTCCGATTTTCCGGATACAGAGCACCGACATGATCCATAAGTTGAGAGACTGCATTTTCTCCGCGAAACAACAGTATAGCAACTCTATGAGCCCTGTTTTCACCGGGCATCATATGGTTGAAAACATAGTTTCTCAAAAGCTCCGCGCTGCCGGGCTTGTCCTTATTGGCATGTTTGATAAATGAGTCGGCATAGGCCTCCACAGTATCCTTATCCGGAGTAATAATCTGAGCGGCAATGAGTTCCAGATCGATTCGGGAAAGCAGCCTTGAGAGGATTCCCCCGATCCGGGACTTCGCCAAGGTGTAGGGGGTAGACATAATGTAGGAGATTTCTTCAGCCATAATCAGCTTTTCCATCCTTGAAAATCGTATTTTTCTATTTGTTGAGGTAATTTCAAAAATCCCCGATTTTCGAAATTACCAAGACCTTTATTATATTAACCGTTGTTCATTCAAGAAGCATGGAATTTCAATAAGAAAATTTCTGCTGTCTGCGGGCCTCATACATCAGGATTCCCGCAGCCGTAGCCACATTCAGAGAGTCCAGCCTTCCTCCGGTGGGTATTTTTATCAGACCATCACAGGTTTCTTTAACAAGACGATGAAGTCCTTCTCCTTCACGTCCCATAACCAGAGCCGTCTTTCCTTTCAGATTGACTTCCGGAGCCCTCCCGCCGGACATATCCGCTCCCCAGATCCAGAATCCCATTTCTTTGAGCTCAGCAAGGGATCTTGAAATATTGGAAACTTCCAGCAGGGGGACCCATTCTACGGCACCAGCCGATGAACGACTTAATGTATCGGCATCGCTTCCCGCTGAACGTCTTTTGGGGATAATTACCGCTGACGCTCCGAACTGGTCGGCAGCCCTCATTACAGCTCCCAGATTCCGGGGATCTGTTATTCCATCCAACACTATTACCAGAATATTATCACCGGGAATTGAGCTGAGATCTTCAGGAGATCTGATATCCCCGGAAGACAATTCGCTGTCTGTTTCAAGAACATAGCCCCTGTGCTCTCCGTTGTTGACAAGCCTTGAGATTTCATCATCCCCTACCCGGCGCAGGGTTACGCCATGCTTTTCCGCAAGTTCCGCCAGGGAGGTACCCCGACCGGATTTTCTGGAAAGATATAGAGTGCCCCGGCCCTTTTTTAGAGCTTCACCGATTCCGTTGGCGCCTGTCAGATATACTTTCATAAAGGAATAATAGCATTCATGATGCAGGTACTTATATACTCTGATTAAAGGAGATTTTTTTGAGGGCATTGATACAGAGGGTGAGCAGTGCATCGGTCCTGATAAACGGAAAGGACCGCCGGTCTATTGAAAAGGGATTTATGATACTCCTGGGTGTAGGCAGGGAAGACGGCTCTGAGGATGCTTCCTGG
Source organism: Spirochaetota bacterium (assembly GCA_003644105.1). Lineage (GTDB taxonomy): Bacteria > Spirochaetota > Spirochaetia > DSM-2461 > DSM-2461 > UBA2779. The sequence continues at coordinate 35,396 of QNBK01000003.1, forward strand.
CTGGCTCGTAAAATCTCTACTCTACGGATTTTTGAAAACGAGGAAGGCCGGGTAAATCTGTCGGCAGAGGATGTTGACGGAGATATGCTCGTTATAAGCCAATTCACGCTTATGGCCAGCACAAAAAAGGGCAACAGACCCTCTCTGGATTCAGCAGCTCCACCGGAAACTGCCGTATACCTTTATAATAGTTTTGTATCGGAGCTTGACTCCCGGTTCCACAGAACAGTTCTTACCGGCGAGTTCGGTGCCTCAATGCAGGTGTCACTGGTTAACGAAGGACCATTTACCATATTGATAGACAGTAAAGTTCGTGAGTAAAACCAATATCAGTCCGAATGCCTGACTCTCACTATAAACTGTTTTTCTTCATCTGATTCAACAACTGCAGTAACGGTATCTCCCGATTTAAGAGAAAAACTTTTTAAACCACTCTTTCCCAGTCCCGGAGTAAGAAGATAATCCCCGGGGAGAAGTGAAAGAACTCTGAAAGATCCTGATTCTAAACGACCTATCCTGTCAGTCCCCGGGGCCTCTTTCATGTCATAATAAATCCCGGAACCATTCAATCGGGGCATTATCAACCTGCCTGAATCATTCCTGATGATTAATTCACCCGGCTGCGGCCACAGGGAAGCATGGAGGTTCAGGTTACGCCTCCAGGGGCTTACCTCAATATCAAAGCTTGAGGGTAAATACCCTGATGCCTCAAATAGAAAGCTGTAAGTTCCCCCTGAAATAAGCTCTCCTTCGGGAGTATCAACACGTTTCCAGCTCATTTCAACCTGTCCGTCAATGGATCTGTTATCGGCCGCATCAACAGCAGTCCAGGATAGTTCCAGGGGAAAGGCCGGTGGATCTTCAAGCGTTTCTTCCAGAACCATCATCCCATTTCCGGATTTTTCAAGTGCTGAAAAGGATAGAAGACGAAAGGAATACCAGGAAACTCGGTCGCCCAGACTCCATCTGATTCTATAAGCACCTTCGGGCAGTGTGATTCTCCGGCTGCTCAGAAAAGAATTATTCGCGGAAATACGAAGAGATGGACTGACGATTTTAGAAAGAGAATCCTCTCCCTCCCCATAAATATCTGCCGAGGCTGCAGTCAGCCAATGCTCCGGTGCCTCTACCGGGTATACGAGCTTCAGCTTGAAAACGCCGTAACTGTTTCGACGAAAGACCGCACTCCAGACTCCGGGAATAACGGAAGAAACCAATAAAACTGCAAGAAAAGCAATAAGGATAGCGGCCATGCCGGTTGGTATCCTGAAAGTTTTCACCTTTTTCGCTTTTTTTTGTTCAGCAGTACCTTTTTTTGAAACCACCTCTTTCCGAAACCTCGGAGAAGATGAAAATGAGGATTTAAATAACGACTGAAGCGAGGATAAACCGCCGGAACCATATTCATCAGGCCGGTTTTTATCAGGAATGATTTCAGCCTTCGGTGTCGGTTCACTTACACCTTCCATGGAAAGAAGTAATTTATTCAGCCTTATTTGAAGTGATTCCGGGGGGTTATCCCGATGACCGGATGCCCCGATCAATCGAAGTGCTGCCTTTCCATCTTTCAGACGTGTCTCACTCTTCATCCTGAGGGTTTTCCGCAGCAGGCGGTGTTCACGCCGGGGAAGTTTTGGAGGAAGCCTGTAGGACATGGTTTTAACTGCAGCCGGCAAAGCCTCACGTACCGCCGCAGGACTCGGCCCGGTAACAAATTTCCTCCCGGTAAGCATTTCAAAAAGACAAACTCCGAAAGACCACATGTCCGAGCGCTCATCCGCTCCACGGGCATCCTCCAGCTGTTCAGGAGCCATGAATGTAGGAGTTCCCAGAGCCGTTCCCTCAGAGGTGATATCATCATCCCCGCCGGGAGTGAAAGCGATACCGAAATCACCCAGCTTCACACCACCGTCCCTCCCGAGAAGGACATTGGAGGGCTTCAAGTCCCGATGAACAATTCCCCGGGAGTGGATGTGGGCCAGGGCCTTTGCAATACGCCCGGCAAGCCAACGGGCTTCGACCTCAGGGAGTGCCCCTTCTCTGGCCATAAGCTCAGAAAGAGGCCGGCCGTCAACAAACTCCATAACCAGGTAGTGACTGCCTCCCTCTTTAAAATGATCGTACACCCCGACAACATTTTCATGCCGCAGTTTCATCATCAGGGTAGCTTCCCGACGAAAGCGTTCCCTATGGGCAGAGTCCCCCTTGAGGGTGAGCTTTTTCAGAACAACCGTTGTACCCAGAGAGGGATGCTCCGCAAGGTAGAGAATGCTCATACCGCCCTTTCCCAGGCGGCCGGTAATTTTATACTTTCCAATAGATACTGGCAGTTTCGGCATCAGACTCAGTATACGCCGGGTGATAAGGGAAAAACTATTCCGATTTAACTATAAAAAAGGGGTTGCCCCGGAAAGGAACAGCCCCGGGAACAAGACGGGGAAAGTACAGAAGGCGCAGTGTACCGACAGATACATGAGCACTTCGAGCATTTCACCAACGCAGTTCCCGGAGCTTAGGCGCGTATTCGCCCTAAACGACGCCCTGGTCGATCATTGCATCAGCCACCTTCCGGAAGCCGGCGACATTGGCACCGATAACGTAGTCACCCTGAACACCCAGGTCGGCCGAGGCATTCACACAGTCTTCATGGATGCTGTTCATAATGCCGTGGAGTCGGGTATCAACTTCCTCACTGGTCCAGGACAGGCGCATGCTGTTCTGGCTCATTTCCAGGCCGGATACAGCTACACCGCCGGCATTAGCCGCTTTACCGGGTCCGAAAAGTACCTTGGCTCCCTGAAAAACCGCAACAGCGTCGGGCTCAGTGGGCATATTAGCCCCTTCTGAAACACAGATACATCCGTTCTTCACCAGAGCTTCGGCTTCAGCCTTGTTGATTTCATTCTGAGTGGCACAGGGAAGGGCCACCTGGGCTTCTGTGAGCCCCCAGGGACGTTCACCTTCAAAGTAGTCGGCACCGAACTCATCGGCGTACTCCTTGATTCTGCCCCTTCGCTGATTCTTCAACTCCATTACCCAGGCCAGTTTCTCCCGGGTGATTCCATCGGTATCTATTATTGAACCGGTAGAATCGGAGAAGGAAATTGGTGTACCACCAAGATCCAGAACCTTTTCAGCAGTAAACTGTGCCACATTCCCGGAACCGGAGATAAGAACTTTCTTACCTTCAAAGGCGTTACTGCCGGTGGCAAGCATAGCCTGGGCAAAGTATACAGCACCATAACCGGTAGCTTCAGGACGAATCAGACTTCCACCCCAGTTAAGGCCCTTTCCGGTAAGAACACCTTCAAAAGCATTTCGAAGTTTCTTATAGCGTCCAAAAAGAAAACCAATCTCACGACCACCCACACCTATATCTCCGGCGGGTATGTCTGTATTCGGTCCGATATGACGGTGAAGTTCATCCATGAAGGACTGACAGAAACGCATCACTTCGTTATCGCTCATACCTTTGGGTTCGAAGTCGCTTCCACCTTTACCGCCGCCCAGAGGAAGGCCGGTAAGGCTGTTTTTGAACACCTGTTCAAAACCTAAAAACTTCAGGATTCCCAGAGTTACCGAATGATGAAAGCGAAGACCGCCTTTATAGGGGCCCAGAGCACTGTTGAACTCCACCCTGTATCCGCTGTTAACCTGAATATCACCCTGATCGTCAACCCAGGGTACCCGGAACAGTATGGTTCTCTCCGGTTCAATCAGACGTTCTAATATCCGATGTTTACGATAACGAGGTTCTCTTTCCATAAGAGGGCCAAGAGACTCCAGAACTTCCAATGCCGCCTGTAGGAATTCATGTTCCCAGGGATATTTCCTTGCCAATTTGTCGTACACATCTTTTACGTATCCACGCATTTTCTTCACCTCCAGGTATCCATATATTTTCGATGACTTCAAATTAGACTACCGGAACCGGGACGTCAACTTAAACTTGAAACATCATTTAACAATCCATGTCAAACCATTTTTACCATCCATTACAATTTGCAGAGCCTTTTCAAATCTGGCAAGACGAACAATACCCGATCCCCGGCTGTTATTTCTCAGAAATTCCCAGTCAACAAGATCCCCGGAAGAAGAGGAAGAAACGTGGGCATATCCCACTCCCGATGCCACCAGATTATGGAAAAAATGAGATCCCTGAGAGGGCTCAGGATCGCCGGGGCCTCGGGCGACTTCCACAATAAGTCTTGCCTGTCTTACCTGAGCCCATGAAACAGGGATACCAAGCAGGCGGTCACTGCTCCCCCACCGGCCGGGACCGATAAGTACGGTATGGCGGTGTTCTTCTGCCAGCTGGTCCATCAAAGAGGCCACTTCATCCCGTAAAGTCTCGGTGAAACCTGGGTCGTACAAATCAGGATCCACCCAGATTACATCGTAGATATCTTCAATTACCCCATGCCCCAGGGATTTCCCGGAACGGAGAAGCAGTTTTGAATCTTCGGGACAATCAGGTACCGATGCCTGAGGGCCAACCTGGGAAACAAGGGGCCGCACCTGAAGCAGGGAAAAAATCGCATCATCCGGGAAATCACCCTTCCAGTCCAGAGAAAACTCCAGTTCCACCGGGATGCCCATGGCGGTTTTTGCTATTTTCAGAAGCTGACCCAGTAAAGAAGCCAGCGGCAGCCATTCGTATCCGAGAATATCCCTGAAATCCACCACCCGGGGGCCGGGAGAACCAATCCCATCTACCAATCTATGCCCCACAGAATCCCAGGTGGAAGCCATATGCCGTAGAACGCCCAGGTTTTCCGCATCCCTTATCGTCAACTGCTCCAAGGTGCTGCTCTCGCCGGAAATCAGTTCAGCCCCGGTGGATTCAGTTTTTATAGCCCAAAAATGAATCTGCCCTTCCCGCCAGCGATCCTCTTCAGTACACCAGGAAACCGTGGGATATCGGGGGCTGAAGAGAAAGCCCCGGTCTCCCCCTACAACCGAATGTCCCAGGCCAATGGCAATCCTTGCCGCTCCATCCTCCCGGTCCATAGGACCAACCGGATAGTAATTCATGGACTGAGCCGTACCTGAGAGTCTGGGAAACCAGTATCCACCATGTTCAGAACCGGTAACCTTCTGGATAATCACCGCCATTTTTTCCTCTTCCATGCCGACACCAAGAGAATCCCTGTATGCGGCAGCCTCTTTGGAATAGGTACTGGCCCATACCAGCCTGACAGCATCGGTGAGTAGTCTCATCCGTTCCCTCTTGTCCGAAACATCAGGAATCATATAGGTGTCGTAAACACCGGCAAAAGGAATTGACTGAGAATCTTCCAGAAGAGCTGAAGAACGAACCGCCAGAGGTCCCGATTGCGACTCTGAAAAGGCCTGAAGCACATCCAGCAGACTGTCAGGGAGGTTCGTATCGAGAAAGGATCTGCGCAAAGTCAGATCATCCACCGGGCCAACAGGCGGCAAATCCCCTTCCTCCAGAAACCGATCGAACTCCCCTGTGGCTATTATCAGGGTTTGAGGTATCTCGACTCTTAATGGAGAAAAATAATCCTCCCAGGGAGATGTGTTCAGCAGGGCATTGAAAAACGCCAGTCCCCGGCCCTTACCCCCCAGAGAACCGCTGCCGTACCTGACCATCGATCCCGGGGCACCGGGGTTATCAAAACGAAAATCAAGAAGTCTTCCCCGATGCCGGCTCTCCCGCACCTCCCGAAAAGAACGAACCAGAAATTCTCTGTGAGACTCCGGAGTCGGGAAATCTCCCGATCGAAGTGGTTTGATACGCCTGGCCACCTGATACTCACCATGGGCCGCCATCCACCGGGAATAATCATCCCGTTCTGCATGGTAGAGAATTGATTCCACAGGCAGATTTCCGATGGCCAGTTCAAAATCCCTCAATGTACGCACACGTTTCAGCTCTTTTCCATCGGGGCTGCAAAAAACAAAATCTCCGAAACCCAGTTCCTCCAGAAGAAACCGCCGAATCCCACGATGAAGATTGCCGGAAAGTTTTCCCTGAAACCTGGCCCCATGTTTCCTTGCATCCGGAGCCAGAGAATCATCCGAGGATTGGAAAAGCACCGGAACATTAACTTCAAGATCTCTCAGGCGCTCAACAAGGGAAAACCCGGCCCGTTCATCTATACCCCCTCCACGGGAGAAAGCAACATCTGAAACAATTCCGATCAGGGCCTCCCGGTATCGTTCCCCCAGTCTGACAGCTTCTTCCCAGGTTCTGGCCAGCAGTACTTTAGGCCGGGTTCTCATGCGCCAGTACTTATCGCTGTCGTTCATCTCCTCCGCGATAAGTCTCTGAGTCTGAGTCATAATTTCCCCATACAGCAGGGGCAGATACGCCGAATAAAATGGTATCGAATCCTCAACAACCATCAAAACACCCACCCGTCCATCCTCGGTATCATCAGGAGCATTTCTAAGGTCTTCGACATATTTAATCATTGCCAGAAAAAGTCTGGAGTCTCCGGTCCAGAGAAATCTGGCGTCAATATGCATATTTCCCTCGGGATGCCCCCCTTCAATCGCGGCAAGATCGCTTCTGGAAGAAAGCAGCATCAGTACTGCCAGATCTTTCTGCAGCTGTTTTGCTTTTTCAGCCAGCTCTCCGGATGAAAGCTCACCAACCCTCACTCCGATAATCATCAGATCGAAAGGCTGCTTTTTCAGCATTTCAAGTGCTTCTTCCCCGTCAGATACGGTTATCAGCCGGGGAACAGTTGTCAGATTCAGTTGATGATATTCACCGACAATCTGATCCGAAAGCTTGGCATCATGCTCAAGTATCCAGGCATCGTAATGAGGTAGAACAAGAATCACCCGACGTATCCGCCAGCGCATCAGTTCCTGAAAAGCATCTTCACCGTATTTAAGTTTGTTAAAAGCATCTTTTAAATTATTCATTTCCATAGCTGTTATCAGTATTATCCATTAGAAACCTCACCGCACAGAAATTTTATACAAAATACAAGCATGGAGAATAAACACCGTACCAAGTCCCTGGAATGGATGAATATTACAGATCACAAGTGGGTTTTGAAGAA